>NZ_JAWRYD010000280.1:0-270 GCF_046534765.1 Burkholderia sp. SIMBA_062 | reverse complement strand
ACGGCACCTGATACAGCCCCGTCGCCTCCAGATTATCCAGATAGAGATTCTGGCCGTTACGCCACCAGTCATCCTCACGATGAAAGTCCGGCATCTCAATCCCCGCCAGATGATAAGCATCCCGGAACAGTGTGTAACAGTCCGTCACACCGTGCTCAAAGCGCCGCCCGGTGAGATGCGGCACACAGCGGAACTTATGAATCGTCCCCCGGCAGACCAGCCACCACGGCAAATCACTCTGCACCTGCAGCCGCCGGTCGGCCTCACTCA
>NZ_JAWRYD010000279.1:0-270 GCF_046534765.1 Burkholderia sp. SIMBA_062 | reverse complement strand
GTTTGCTCTTTTTCGATCACGTCGCCGGGCTTGACATTGACTTCGATGACATCGACGCCGTTGAAATCGCCGATATCTGGAACCTTGACTTCGATGAGACTCATTACTGTCCCCTTCTTGATTAGCTGCTGACAGAGGCAGAGGGCTCAACCGCTGAACGACGGCCTGACTGGAGAACGGGGACTTGGGCAGGACCACCTTTGCTGTCCGCCCAAGGACGCGCCTTTCTTTTGGTTACTTTTCTTTGGAAGACAAAGAAAAGTGACCGCC
>NZ_JAWRYD010000105.1:0-558 GCF_046534765.1 Burkholderia sp. SIMBA_062 | reverse complement strand
CGACCCTGTTATAGGTCTGTAGCTCAGTTGGTTAGAGCGCACCCCTGATAAGGGTGAGGTCGGCAGTTCGAATCTGCCCAGACCCACCAATTTTGTGTGGGAAACGCCTGTAGAAATACGGGGCCATAGCTCAGCTGGGAGAGCGCCTGCCTTGCACGCAGGAGGTCAGCGGTTCGATCCCGCTTGGCTCCACCACTCGCTTTACTTGATCAGAACTTAGAAATGAACATTCGTTGATGAGTGTTGATTTCTGACTTTTGTCAGATCGTTCTTTAAAAATTCGGATATGTGATAGAAATAGACTGAACACCAGTTTCACTGCTGGTGGATCAGGCTAAGGTAAAATTTGTGAGTTCTGCTCGAAAGAGCAACGTGCGAATTTACGGCGAATGTCGTCTTCACAGTATAACCAGATTGCTTGGGGTTATATGGTCAAGTGAAGAAGCGCATACGGTGGATGCCTTGGCAGTCAGAGGCGATGAAAGACGTGGTAGCCTGCGAAAAGCTTCGGGGAGTCGGCAAACAGACTTTGATCCGGAGATGTCTGAATGGGGGAAC
>NZ_JAWRYD010000278.1:0-271 GCF_046534765.1 Burkholderia sp. SIMBA_062 | reverse complement strand
AGCTGCATGGTTTTGCGGTCTCGAACTACTACAACAAGGTGAAGTTCGTGCTGCTCGAGCACGGCATTCCGTTCGAGGAAGTGCTGACAAAGCTGCCGCTCGCCGAGGCGCAGCTCGCCGAATCGCCGGGCGGCAAGGTGCCCTACATCGAAACGGAGCAGGGCTTTCTGTGCGAATCGGAAGTGATTGTCGAGTATCTGGCGGCGCGCTTTCCGGAGAAGCGCATCTTCGCGGCCGATCCGTGGCAGGCCGCGAAGGAACGCGAGCTGAT
>NZ_JAWRYD010000277.1:0-271 GCF_046534765.1 Burkholderia sp. SIMBA_062 | reverse complement strand
CGCTGGTCGAACTCAATGGCGTGGATGCCCAGTTGGCGCTCGCGGCGGCGCAGGCCCAGCTGGCCCGCACGGTGCGGCAGGTACGCGGGCAGTTTGCCGCGGTCGGCCAGGATCGCGCCAATGTGGCGATACGCACGGTAGATCTGGCGCGGGAGCAGGAAAACATGACGCGGCGCACGGCGCTGGTCGCAAGCGGGGCGATCTCGGGCGAGGAACTGATCCACGCGCGGCATGCCGTACGCGCTGCGCAGGCCGCGCTGACCATGGCCAG
>NZ_JAWRYD010000276.1:0-271 GCF_046534765.1 Burkholderia sp. SIMBA_062 | reverse complement strand
CGTGGCGTCTGCCGATGCTCGGCAATCGTCTGACCGTCTATCCGCACGTCGCGGTGGCGGGCGATCACGACAACCGTGAGAAGGACGAGACGGCGATCGGCGTGGGGCCGGGCATCCAGTTCCGGTACTGGTTCCGCGAAGGGCGCTATACGGCGCCGGCGAGCTACGTCGATGTGACGGTGCAATACCGGTTTCCGTTGACGTCAGCGGCCCGCGCACGTGGTCTCGTGGTGCGCGCGACATTGTGGTTCTGAGCGGCTGCGCTGACGCC
>NZ_JAWRYD010000275.1:0-271 GCF_046534765.1 Burkholderia sp. SIMBA_062 | reverse complement strand
CAATGACGGACGTATTAAAATGAAAGACCTCCTTACAGGAAAAGATTACTGGGCCTCGATGGCGGGGAATGACAATACCACCAAATCCCATAACATTGATATTTTTGGTAATTACTTATTGAACAACGGATGGAATTTCAAATTCTCCACAAGAATGCATTTTGCTAAAGTTGCCATATCAACCATCATACCTCTAAGTATTTTTCAGCCCAGTGAATCTGCGGGGTATACCATTGCTTCCACAGGCCAGCCTTATTCTGGGTATATAGGG
>NZ_JAWRYD010000104.1:0-559 GCF_046534765.1 Burkholderia sp. SIMBA_062 | reverse complement strand
CGAAACCGCTCGTCGTACTTCGCCATGAAAAACACCCCAAAGGTTGGATCGGTGTCCAACTTTTGGGGTGCAGTTCATTCCGGCGGGCTTTTTCATTGTCGCGCGTGCTGGCGCCGGCGCGTGCGGGACGTTCGATACCTCTTCGTGACGTTACGTAACATCCGCGCGTTACGGCCGCAGAACAGGTGTTACATCGTCATGACCGCAGAAAATATCCTTATGGATCAATAGCGTACTTCCGTAAATGTGCCTGGCACACAAACTGCTTTATAAGATGGAATCGTGAGAACGGGAAGGGTGGCGTCAGAGAGCGGGCGGCGTCACGACCGTCCGACCCACGGTACCCCCGTCTTGAGATGCCGGTGCTGCAAGCGCCGGCGCAAAACCGATGACGATCCGCGCCATGCGCGGATCCCGATGGCCCCGTCGCCTTTCCTCGTAGGGCGACGGTTTCGCCCGCGCTTCTTCTGAAGCGCGGGCAATTTTTTTGGTTCTTCACGGATTAGCGTGAAGGCGAGGCCTAAAAGGAAAGCGGTGCCCGAAGGAATAGACTGGTTGT
>NZ_JAWRYD010000274.1:0-271 GCF_046534765.1 Burkholderia sp. SIMBA_062 | reverse complement strand
CGTCTGCAAGGTGCGCGCGATGCGGGCCGACCAGGCGTCGAGTTCGCCGTAATTCAGGTGCTCACCCTCGCAGTGCAGCGCGTGTGCGTGCGGCTGCATGCGCGCCCGTTCGGCGATGCGCGCGCCAACGGGAGAAAAAGGATGTGCGTGCAACGGTTCTGCGCGTTGCGGCCGGACAGGCGCAAGTTGCAACGCGGCCAGCGGCGTGTTCGCATCGGCGACGATCTGGCCGAGCATCGTCACGTAATCGGCGAGCAGACGATCGACGGTC
>NZ_JAWRYD010000273.1:0-271 GCF_046534765.1 Burkholderia sp. SIMBA_062 | reverse complement strand
GGGCTGTTCCGCAACCACACCGCAGCGTTCATCACCGTGCTGGGTTACACCGCGGGCGGGTCGCTGATTTTCTACACCTTCACCACCTACATGCAGAAGTACCTGGTCAATACGGCCGGCATGAACGCCAAGAACGCCAGCTACGTGATGACCGGCGCGTTGTTCCTGTTCATGATCCTGCAGCCGTTCTTCGGCATGTTGTCCGACCGGATTGGCCGGCGTAATTCCATGCTGCTGTTCGGCGCCTTGGGCACGCTGTTCACCGTGCCCC
>NZ_JAWRYD010000272.1:0-271 GCF_046534765.1 Burkholderia sp. SIMBA_062 | reverse complement strand
CGACACGGCGCGGTGCGCAAACTTTCTTGCAGCAACCGCCGGCTACCTTGATTTCCGCGAGTTGAGCGCGTTCGATTTTTTTCATGATTAGGTTTCCTCATTTAAGTTGGTTTATGCCTCCCTCGTTTTGGGGGGGCGGATTGATCCTATCAAACACAGAATCGCCGTCCAATCCGATTGACATTTTTTGATCACTGTTCACAACAATTAAGCGCCACCTGACTCACGCCTCATTGTGATCCTTCATTGCGGAAGAATTCCCCCACAGCCG
>NZ_JAWRYD010000271.1:0-271 GCF_046534765.1 Burkholderia sp. SIMBA_062 | reverse complement strand
ATATTGATGTCGCTCGCGTACTTGCCGCCCATGCCGATGATGTTGACGATCGCGCCCGGTTCCAGCGCCTTGCCGGACTTGATCCGCTCGACCATGCGGCGCAGCACTTCCTGCTGCGGATAGATATACGGGAAGTATTTGGCTTCCATGGTGGCCTTGAAGGCCTCGGCGTCGAGCAGCTCCGGGTCGTAGCGGCGGGCCGCGCCTGCGCTGTTGATCAGGATGTCGATGGGCCCGACGGCCGTGGAGACTTCCTCGACCACGTCGGCGG
>NZ_JAWRYD010000270.1:0-271 GCF_046534765.1 Burkholderia sp. SIMBA_062 | reverse complement strand
AGGTCAGGAATTTTCGCCTGGTGCTCCACCTTCCCTGCATTAAGATCTTCGATGCCGCTCGCGTTGTTCCATTTTTCGCCTGGAGCTACACGAGCTGCCTCAAGCTGCACCGAGAATGGGAGTTCTGATAGCGCGTCGTAGAAGGCTTTCTGCAGAGCTATTTGATCTACGCCTGACGGCATCGAGTCTATGAAGCTTATGCTCGGAATCCCCAACAGCTCCATGGGACTGCACAAGAAGTCACTACTTATCGACGCTTCATCCAGCTGAC
>NZ_JAWRYD010000269.1:0-271 GCF_046534765.1 Burkholderia sp. SIMBA_062 | reverse complement strand
AGCGCCTGCGGGTTGACCTGCTTGAGGTCGTAGATCAGCTGCGCCAGGTCTTCGATCGAGTAGATATCGTGGTGCGGCGGCGGCGAGATCAGGGTCACGCCCGGTACCGCATAACGCAGCTTGGCGATCAGGCCGTTGACCTTGCCGCCCGGCAGCTGGCCGCCTTCACCCGGCTTGGCGCCCTGGGCAACCTTGATCTGCAGCACTTCGGCGTTGACCAGGTATTCCGGGGTCACACCAAAGCGGCCAGTGGCCACCTGCTTGATCTTGG
>NZ_JAWRYD010000268.1:0-272 GCF_046534765.1 Burkholderia sp. SIMBA_062 | reverse complement strand
CTGCTCCTTCACCGAATCATGATGCACCGACAGGAAGAAGCCCGCCCCCGCCGCCTCGGCCTCATGCGCACGGGCGCGCAGGTCGGCCATCTCGCCCCGGTGGCCGATCAGGCGCACGGGTGTGCCCGCCGCCCCAAGCCGGGCCGCCAGCACCGCGGCCAGGGCGTGGTTGTATTCAAACTCGGTGATGCCGTGGGCGCTGATGGCCCCGGGCCTGTCCAGGTAGTGGCCAACGTCGACGGCCACCGGCACCCCGGCCGCGGCCGGCAGGC
>NZ_JAWRYD010000267.1:0-272 GCF_046534765.1 Burkholderia sp. SIMBA_062 | reverse complement strand
CTTCACCAAGAAACAGTTTCCAGCCTCAGCGCTAAGGATGTCCGCATGAAATGGGTATTTCTCTTCTTCTGCCTATGGAGCATTGTTCAGGTCAAGTTCTTCGATATTGACAACCCGATAGACCTACAGCTGACAGCGATCTATCTCGGATTGGTGGGGATGGCATCAATGCACTTCGTCTACCGAGTATTTCTGCCCAAGCGCTTCGAGAACCCCGACGACCCGCACGAAAGAAACCGCTTCGTGCTGAGCAGTGCAGTGGTAGTTGGAAG
>NZ_JAWRYD010000266.1:0-272 GCF_046534765.1 Burkholderia sp. SIMBA_062 | reverse complement strand
CGATGTACTTCCTGCGCCCGCAGATTGCGATTCTCGGCGGCTACCAGTACACCACCTGGGACCACACGCACTGGCACCAGCCGACGATCGGCGCGCAGTACTACCTGAGCAAGCGCACGAGCTTCTACGTGAACGTGTCGTATCTGCACGCGCAGCACGGCGTCTATGCGAACCAGGGCGCGGGCTTCTACTCGCTGCCGTCGAGCACCAACACGCAGATCACCTCGCGCATCGCCATGATTCACCAGTTCTGATGCACCCGGCGCGCGCGC
>NZ_JAWRYD010000265.1:0-272 GCF_046534765.1 Burkholderia sp. SIMBA_062 | reverse complement strand
ATGCGGACTTCGGGGCGCGGTGCGAGGCTCGCTCAGGGCGCGGAGAATCCATGACGCTTGCACAGATCTATTGCCGAATATGGGCCTGCCTGACCGCCGCGGCAGCCGACGCGCCGCCGGAACCGGCGGCCTTCAAGACGATGCAGGCTGCGACCGTCGGACTTGAGGGTTCGCCGTGCGTGCGCACCGTGTTGCTTCGAAAGGTAAGCGAGCCGGAGCGCCTGGTCACGTTCCATACGGATCTACGTTCGCCGAAGCTTGCCGAACTGGAG
>NZ_JAWRYD010000264.1:0-272 GCF_046534765.1 Burkholderia sp. SIMBA_062 | reverse complement strand
CCGACCGCTGAGCCCCCTGTTTTTCCAGCGCGGGCATAAGTTGCATGACATCAGCAGCATCATCTTCGTTGATACGCACGCTGCCCTGCCACAACAGAATCATTTGCTCAAGATGCGGGAAAAACCATACCGTTGTCGATCGCAGAGCAATTTCTTCAAAGTATGTTTCATCGCCACGCTGACGGTTGATAAAGCAACGCGCCTGCCAGGGAGGCAGTTTACCCTCCTGAAGTGGCTTTTGCGGATGCATGTTCCATATTCGCCATGCAGCC
>NZ_JAWRYD010000010.1:0-250212 GCF_046534765.1 Burkholderia sp. SIMBA_062 | reverse complement strand
AATATGAATCACTTCATAAACCTGACTTACTTTAGTGTGAGACTCTTGATACTTTCGCTATCTGATCCGAGGATCAGCTCGCTTCCATCAAGCGCCCACACTTATCGGCTGTTAATTTTTAAAGAGCATTTCTGCGAGAAACCTTCTGTTTCCCGGCAGCGCTGCGTTTTCAGCAGCAGAGAAGCGAAATTATGAACCATCCTTCTTCGCTCGTCAACAACTTTCTGAACTGCTTCGTTGCCACGGCGGGGGTTCAACTTCGTGTGCATCGAGGTCGCTACAGCAACCTCCAACAGCACCGCTTCCCTTCCTCCCGCGCTGCGTTTCCGTTAGCGCGAAAGAGGCGTGATTGTAGGCAGCCTCCTCGAACAGCGCAAGGGGGTTTGATGGATTTTTCTTCACCCCGTCGAGCCGGCCTTCCGGCCATGCCGGAGCACAAGGCCGCTTATGGTGCAAAGAACGGACTAGAATGTGAGGTTCTTCGCCTCTTTCTATACGTATTTAATATGCGCCAGCGAATCGCCAAACGTCTCCCCCCCGACGCCGACAAACTGGTCGGCCTGTCGCTTGCGCTCTTCGCCTCGGGCAGCCGCATCGAGGATCGCTTCTGGGAAGCGAAGCTCGACGCGCTGCTCGCCAAGATCGTTCGCAACGGCAACCAGACCACGCTCGACGCCGCACTCGACCATCTGCAGCAGAACCACCCCGATGCCTATGGCGCGCTCGCCGACATGGCCGAGACGCACAGTGAATCGATGGTGATCGAGCACGACGGCCAGCCGTACGATGCACTGCTGGTAGCCGTTCCCGTTCTCGCGTGGACGCGCTACATGATTCCGTCAGGTCCGCTGAAAGGCGATGTCGCCGACGCACTGCGCACGCAACTGCAGGCGCACGTGCTCGCAACCGGCACGCTCGTCGGACTGGCCCCGTTCCTGTACAGCATCGACCAGCTGCCGCGCCACCACGTCGAGACCTACCGGCTCGCCCAGCAGCTTGCGCATGCGGCAATCGGCCAGCACGCCGCCAAGCTGAGCTTCGGCGACCTGCCCGAAACCTCGCCGATCCTCGCCGACCCGCGCTTCCTGCTCGCCGTGGTTGCCGCGCCGGCCGGCGCACCGCTGTTCCGCTGGCAGGAAGAAGAGCACGGCAACCGGATCGAACGCGGCCAGTGTCTCGAGCAGTGGACCGCCCAGGGCGGCCCGAGCCTGTCGGTTGCCCTCCCCGGCTGCGAGTTCGAATGTCTGCTTCCGGACGCGTACTATTCGGCCTGCCGCGATGCGGACGAGCGGATCCGTCCGCACACGGTCCGAACGGCCATCCGTTATCTTTTCGACACACTTGGTGCAGCACCGCAGGAACTGCGCGCCGTGGTCGCGGGCTTCGGGGAGCGCCGGATCGACGAGTATCGCGTCGGCTTCACGCGACGTGCCAGCAATGACGTGATCTATGGCGTCGTGTGGCCGCTCTACGGCCGCGAGAACGGCGACGTGTCGGTCGATAACGCGACGCTCGAAGGCGAAGCGCCGATGGAAGGGCCGATGGAGGAAATCGTGAGTCTGCTGAAGGAATGCGGCGTAACCGACGTCCGGCGGCACGCAGGCCGCTTCGAGCCCGAGTACTGCGACGACTGCGGCGTGCCGCTCTATGCGGACCCACTCGGCGAGATCGTCCATGCGGAAATGCCGGAAGACGCATCGCCCGCCCAGCCGCATTTTCACTAATCGCGCATCGCGGGCGCGCCGAGCCTGCCCGACAAAGCCGCTCCCGGTTCCTGCCGGAGCGGCTTTTTTCTCGCGCGCATTTCCCTCCATTCAAAATTTCGGACTTTTCCTAAGCCTTTCAGCCAAGCAGACATCGTGTAAGGTCTTTGTCATGATCGGACCCAAGATATGCCGACGGCAGATCAATGACTCACCTTATGGAGGTTGAATATGCGGTTCCTGGTGCTGAACTCAGACGCCGAACGGCGTGACGGACTCAAGACCCTGCTGCGGCAGATCGACCGCCACGCCAGCATCAACGATGCGCCCGACGGTTTCCAGGCGCGCCGACTGCTGCGCACCCAGCGTTTCGACCTCGTCGCGATCAACTGGCTGGACGTCGGCCGGCTCAGCGAACTGCAGGCGCTCTGCAGCGCCTGCTCGCCGACGCCCGCCGCGGTATTGATCGACGAATCCACGCCGGAAGCCATCCAGCGCTTCTACAACTATGGCGTCGCGGGCGTGATCCCCCACTCCATGCGGCCGCACCTGATCGTGCGGGCTCTCGAAATGGTCATGCTGGGCGGCCACTACATCCCGCCCATTGCGCTCAGCCTGCTGCCCTCCGCCGCCGCGGCACGCCACGACGCCCATTTCCAGACGCTCGCCGGATCGCTGCCGCGCCGCCCCGCAAGCCGCCTCCTGTCGCCTAGACAGGCGCAGATCATGCGCTTCGTCCACATGGGCAATACCAACAAGATGATCGCCCGCACGCTCGGCATCAGCGAAGGCACCGTAAAGATCCACCTCGCCAGCATCTTCCAGCAGCTTGGCGCGGCAAACCGGGCCGCGGCCGTCGCGATCTACAACGGCTGGCTGTCGCCGCATCTCGAGGTGCTGCTGGCGAACCGTGAGCGTGCGGACAAGCCGACCATCGGCGAACGCGGCCCGGTTCCGCTGCGCACGCAACGGAACAACCGTCCGTATCCGCTGCCGGACGCAAACACCGCGGACCTGCCGCTCGCGGCCGAACCGCCGGCGCGGTTTCGGCGCGAACGCTAGTCGGACAGTATCGATATTGCGACGGTCAGCAAGTGCGGATTCCCACCTTTGATGCTCAACGAGTAATATGGACGCATGGGTTTTCTTTTCACACCGCTTCCGCTCTGGGTTGGCATCGGCGGCTGGATGGGCGCCGTGGCTCTGCTCGCGCTCGCGCTCTGGAATCGTCCCTTCGTCCGCCTGCAGGATGCAACGCTCCAGCACGTTTGGCTCGCGCTCGTCACTGCAATTACGGTTCTGTGGGCCTCGAATGCATGGCTCGAGGACGGCATCGTCATGCACCTGCTCGGCGCGACGCTGCTCGTCACGCTGTTCGACTGGACGCTTGCGCTGATCGCGATGGGTGCCGTCACGGGCATCGCCGCGATCGTCTTCGATGCGCCGTGGCAAGGTATCGGCCTCACCTATCTGATCTACGGCGCGCTACCGGTCGCCGTGTCCGCGTTGCTGCAGCGCGCGGTGATCGCGTGGCTCCCGCACAACCTCGCATCGTTCATCACCGGCCAGGGATTCCTGTCTCCGGCCGTCGCGATCGTCGCCGTGGCCGCGGCCGCGGCCGGCGTCCAGCTCGCACTCGCGGACGGCGTGCCCGTCGTGATTCCCGCCGGCTATCTGCTCAACACCGCGCTGCTCGCGCTTGGCGAAGCGTGGTTCACCGGCATGGCGACCGCGCTCATCGCCGTCTATCGTCCGGCGTGGGTCACCACGTTCGACGTGCGGCGCTATCGACTCGGCGGCCCGCGCGCCTGAGTGCGCCTGTCCCGATGCGATCGGCGCACGCGGCAATCTGCTTCCGCAGCGCGGGAGAGTGGGCCATCTACTGCCGCCCAACTTTTTTACGCTAAGATTGAACTCCTGTTCTTCATCGGGCATCTATACCTGCCCGATGCCTCATTCGCTCCTCACCAATAACCAGATGGACAGCTCTCCTGCCTCGCTCCGGATTTTCCGGGCGCTCGGCAAGCTGGCAGCCTGTGTCGCCGGCCTGTCGCTTGCGCTTCCGGCACCGGTATTCGCCGACCTCCTCGACCAGCGCTCCGAACTGATCAACAAATTCGTCAACGAGATGCATGCCGATCCGATCGTCGCCGATTGTGCGGCGCACGGTAGCTTCATCGCCAGCACGTCGTCGGCCTTCAACCGCGTCGACTTCGCGCCGAACGCATTCGAAAACGGCAACGCGACGATCACGCCGTGGAACGATTCGTTCGATCAAGGCAAGCAGCACGTGAAGGTCGACAACATCGTCGCCGTGGACGGCCTCGGCATCCACAGCGACGGCAGCGAGC
Source organism: Burkholderia sp. SIMBA_062 (assembly GCF_046534765.1). Taxonomy (NCBI): domain Bacteria; kingdom Pseudomonadati; phylum Pseudomonadota; class Betaproteobacteria; order Burkholderiales; family Burkholderiaceae; genus Burkholderia; species Burkholderia sp. SIMBA_062. Next base: position 246,158 of record NZ_JAWRYD010000010.1, on the reverse strand, counting down.
CGACACCGCTGAAATTCCGCTGCGGCTATGTCGGTCAGCAAATGCTCGCGTTCAGCTGGAACGATCCCGTGCCGCCGTTGAAACCGCGCGTCGAGCGCTCGTCGTCGACGAAGAAGTTCAAGGGCAAGTCGCACCGCGGCAAGGTCAAGGCATCCGGCCGCACCGGCAAGAAAGCCGTCGCAACGAAGAAATCAAGCGGCCAGAAGAAAGCCGTGAAGAAGAAAACCGCGAAGAAGTCCTGATCCGACGGAAGCGGCAACGACAGAAGCGAAAAAGCCGGCGCATCGCACGATGTGCCGGCTTTTTTCATGTCGACGGCGGTTGCGCTTACGCGAACGTCTCGACGTGCACCAGGATTGCCGCCAGCATCGCGGCGCCCAGCGCCGCGCTGCGTTCGCCGTTCCAGCCGACCCGCTCGTCGGGCAGGTTCGCATTGTCCTTGAACGGCATCTCGAGCGTCAGCGACAGGCAGCCGAACTGGTGGCCGATATACTTCGATGCGAGCTTGAGCGCGTCTTCCTTGTACTTGCTCGCCGCGTAGCCGTGCTCGGTCTGGAAATCCGGGCTCGTGACCTTGAACGCCTCGATGAACGCGGTCTGCTCCTTGCGCTGCTGCTCGGTGAAGCTCGGCAGCATCTCCGAACCCGCGACGAACACGTACGGCAGATCCTCGTCGCCGTGAATGTCGAAGAACATGTCGCAGCCGATCGCATGGATCGCATCGCGCACGGCCAGCACTTCGGGGCTGCGCTCGGCATCGGGCTCCATCCACTCGCGGTTCAGGTTCGCGCCCGCCGCGTTGGTGCGCAGGTTGCCGTGCACGCTGCCGTCCGGGTTCATGTTCGGGACGATGTAGAACGTCGCGCGGTCGTAAAGCTTGCGCGCCACCGGGTCGCCCGCCCAATCGCCCCATCCGGCCAGCCGCTTGACGAGCCCTTCGATGAACCACTCGGCCATCGTCTCGCCGGGGTGCTGGCGCGCGATGACCCACACCTTCTTCTTCGGCGCGCCGTCGACTTCCGGCGTACCCAGCGTCAGCAACGACATCGGACGGCCTTCGACCGTGCGGCCAAGCTCGACGACGCGCGCCTGCGGCAACTGCTGGACCGCGCCGAGAAACGCCGCATGGCGCTCTTCCGAATACGGCTCGAAATATGCGTAGTAGATGCTGTCGAACTCGGGCGTATGATCGATAGTCATCGTCTTGCCGTCGAATGTGGTCGGCACGCGGAACCAGTCGACGCGATCGTAGCTCGCGACCGCGCTGTAGTTATGCCATCCCGACGGATACGCGCACTCGGCCGCATTCTCGAACGACATCACGCAACGCTCGCCGCGCGCGCCCGTGAGGCGGTAGTAGAACCATTGTGCGAATTCCGAGCGGTTGTCGCCGCGCACGCGCAGCCGGATCGCGTCCGGGCTGTCGCACGACACGACGTCGATGGCGCCCGCGTCGAAATTGCTGGTGATCGAAAGGGTCATCTGTCTCTCCTCTGTCGACCGGAGTTAGTGCTTCAGCACTTGCTCCGGGCCCATGCAAAGCTGTCGACCGGAACGGGCGGTTTGCCGCCCGCCCGGCCTCATGCATGCGCCGGCCGTCTCGTGAACGGCCGATAGGGTCACTCGCCGATTCGCCGGCGATATACGTAAGTCGAATCGTTCGATGCAGCGGCGTCGAACGCGTAGTCTTCCATCGCGAAATCCTTCAGCGCCGCCGGTTCGGCGATGCGGTTCTCGACGATATAGCGCGCCATCAGGCCACGGGCGCGCTTCGCGTGGAAGCTGATGATCTTGTAGCGGCCGCCCTTCCAGTCCTCGAACACCGGCGTGACGACCGGTGCGGCCAGCAGTTTCGGCTTGACCGACTTGAAGTACTCGGTCGACGCGCAATTGACCAGCACGCGCGCCGCGCCGCTGCGCGTCTCGAGTTGCTCGTTCAGCGCACGCGTGATCCGGTCGCCCCAGAACGCATACAGATCCTTGCCGCGCGCGTTCGCGAAACGGGTACCCATCTCGAGCCGGTACGGCTGCAGCAGATCGAGCGGGCGCAGCAGCCCGTACAGGCCCGACAGCACGCGCACGTGCTGCTGCGCGTAGTCGAGATCGGCGACCGACAGCGATTTGGCATCGAACCCTTCGTACACGTCACCGTTGAACGCGAGCACCGCCTGCTTCGCATTGGCCGGCGAGAAGGTCGGCGACCAGTCCGCGTAGCGCTGGAAGTTCAGGCGCGCGAGCGGGTCGGAGATGTCCATCAGCGTCGCGATGTCCTGCGGCGACAGCTTGCGCAGGCCGTCGATCAGTTCCGACGCATCGTCCACGAATGCCGGCTTCGTGTAAGACGGGACGTGGGCGGGCGTATCGTAGTCGAGGGATTTGGCGGGAGAGAGAACGATTATCATAGAGGCTCGCTGGCACGCCGTGCCTTGCGGTCAGACGAAAACCACCGATTGTAACGAATGACCCGCTCCTCCGCCCCGCATGCCGCACATCGCGTCGTGCTCGACTCGAACGTCTGGATCGACATACTCGTATTCGACGACCCTGCCACACGCCCGATCCGGGCTGCGCTCGAACGCGGCACGCTGGCCGCCGTGATCGACGGCCGCTGCCTGAACGAGCTCGAGCTCGTGCTCGACTACCCGCAATTCCGCGAGCGCGCGATCGACAAGGCCGAAGCGCTCGCGACCGTCGCACGCCTCACGAGCCTCGTCGAGCCGCCGCCCGTCGGCGCCGACGCGCCGCCGCTGCCGAAGTGCAAGGACCGCGACGATCAGAAGTTTCTCGAGCTCGCGCGCGCCGCGCAGGCCGACTGGCTCGTGTCGAAGGACCGTGCGCTGCTCAAGCTCGCGAAGCGCACCGCACGCGACTTCGGCTTCCGGATCGCGCAGCCCGCGCCGTTTACCGAAGCCTGCGCGCTCGATGCCGCGTCGGCCACCCCCACCACGCCGGCCTGACGGGCCGACGCAACACGCTTGCGACCGTATCGATGAACGCTCCTTCCGACATGCCTACGAATCCCGTTTTCCCATCGCGCCTGCCGAACGTCGGCACCACGATCTTCACGGTCATGAGCGCGCTCGCCGCCGAGAAAGGCGCCGTGAATCTCGGCCAGGGCTTCCCGGATTTCGACTGTGACCCGCGCATCGTCGACGCGGTCGCGGCCGCGATGCGCAACGGCCACAACCAGTATCCGCCGATGGCGGGCGTCGCGCCGCTGCGCGACGCGATCGCCGGCAAGATCGCGCAGGTCTACGGCCGGCGCTACGACCCGGCCACCGAGATCACGGTGACGGCCGGCGCGACGCAGGCACTGCTCACGGCGATCCTGTGCGCGGTGCATCCGGGCGACGAGGTGATCGTCGTCGAGCCGACCTACGACAGCTATCTGCCGTCGATCGAACTCGCCGGCGGCAAGCCGGTGTTCGTCACGCTGGAGGCGCCCGACTACGCGATCCCGTTCGATCGTCTCGCCGCCGCGATCACGCCGAAGACGCGGATGATCATGATCAACACGCCGCACAACCCGACCGGCACCGTGTGGCGCGAGGCCGACATGCGCAAGCTCGAGGAGATCGTGCGCGGCACCAACGTGCTGATCCTGTCCGATGAAGTGTACGAGCACATGGTCTACGACGGCGCCCGGCACGAGAGCGTCGCGCGCTACCCGGAATTGGCCGAGCGCAGTTTCATCGTGTCGAGCTTCGGGAAGACCTACCACGTGACGGGCTGGAAGATCGGCTATGTCGCGGCGCCCGCCGCGCTGACCGCGGAGTTCCGCAAGGTCCATCAGTTCAACGTGTTCACGGTGAACACGCCGACGCAGATCGGGCTCGCCGACTACCTGCGCGACCCGGCACCGTACCTGACGCTGCCCGACTTCTACCAGAAGAAGCGCGACTTCTTCCGCGCCGGCCTCGAACGCACGCGCTTCAAGCTGCTGCCGTGCACGGGCACGTATTTCCAGTGCGTCGACTATTCGGCGATCAGCGACCTGCCCGAAGCGGAATTCTCGAAGTGGCTCACGTCGGAGATCGGCGTGGCCGCGATTCCGGTGTCGGCGTTCTATCACGAGCCGCACGAATCGGGCGTCGTGCGCTTCTGCTTCGCGAAACAGGAAAGCACGCTCGCGTCCGCACTCGATCGGCTCGCCCGCCTGTAAGTCCGGCACGGGCGGCCAGACGCGGCCCGCGCCGTGCCCGGGTCGCGCTTACGAACGCGCGGTGCCCGTCGCCTCGACATAGGCCTTGCGATCGGCCGCCACGCGCTGCGCGGCCGGCCGCTCGCCGACCCGCTTCGCGTGCGCCTTCCAGTCGATGCCTGCGTCGAGCAGGAAATCGCGGCCGAACAGGGCCTTCGTCGCCATCCCGATCACCGGCAGATGGACCGATGCGGCGATGTCCGCAAGACCGAACGTGTCACCGAGCACGTACGGCGAGAATTGCGTCATCCGCTTGAATGCATCGATCGCACGCGGCAGGCGCTTCTCGACATGCGCCTTGGTCCCGTCGCTGACCTTGCCGCCGAAAAACGCTTCCGTATAGACTTCGCGCGCGGTCCATTCGAGATACAGCTCGAGCGTCTCGATGAGTTCGCGCACCTTCGCGGCCGCGAACGGCCCCGCGGGGAAAATGGCTTTGTCGGGATAACGCGCTGCCAGATACTCGATGATCACCTGCGACTCGAACAGCGCCCCCTCTTCCGTCTTCAGGAACGGAATCTTGCCGAGCGGCGAATCGGCGAGCCATGCCGGATCGCCGATCGGCAAGCTGCATGTCACTTCCTCGAACGGGATGTCATGTTCGAGCAGGACGAACTTCACCTTGTTGTAGTAGTTGGACAACGGAATACCGCACAGCTGTAGCATCGGAGTCTCCTTCGTTGCTGGAGCGCGGCCGCAGCAACGCGGGCCGCGTCAGGATTCGTCGCGCTGAAAAGCACGTTCGTGCTAGTCTAAAGCAGTTTCATGTCCGTCATGACAACAATGCATCCGCTGCGGCAGCACCCTCATGGGTATGCGAACGAGCCTGCGCAACGCGCGGCGCCGCAGCCTCGCCATCCGATGGAGACACACTCGCATGAGTGCTGAACTGCTGGCCTCGCGGCCGCCCGAGAGCGAATCGACGCTCGTCCTCACGCTGTCCAATCCCGGCGCGCGCAATGCGCTGCATCCCGACATGTATGCGGCCGGCGTCGAAGCGCTCGCCACCACCGAGCGTGATCCCGCAATTCGCGCGGTCGTGCTCACGGGGGCCGATCGTTTCTTTTGCGCGGGCGGTAACCTGAACCGGCTGCTCGACAACCGCTCGAAGGATCCGTCCTACCAGGCAGACAGCATCGATCAGCTTGGCGCGTGGATCACGGCGATCCGCGGCTCGACGAAACCCGTGATCGCGGCGGTCGAAGGTGCGGCGGCCGGCGCGGGCTTCTCGCTCGCGCTCGCGTGCGACCTGATCGTCGCAGCACACGACGCGAAGTTCGTGATGTCGTATGCGCGCGTCGGCCTCACGCCTGACGGCGGCGGCTCGTGGTTCCTCGCACGCGCGCTGCCGCGCGCGCTGGCCGCCGAAATCCTGTTCGAAGGCAAGCCCGTCGCGGCCGAACGCCTGCATGCGCTCGGCGTCGTCAATCGGCTCGCCGTGCCCGGTGCCGCATTGTCCGATGCGCTCGCGTGGGCCGACTCGCTTGCCGGCATCTCGCCGAACGCACTCACGCGCATCAAGTCGCTGCTCGACGATGCACCCGCGCAGCCGCTGGAGACCCATCTCGGCACGGAGCGCGATCACTTCGTCGCATCGCTGCATCACGCGGACGCGTTCGAAGGCATTACCGCGTTTCTCGAGAAACGGCAGCCGCGCTACAAGCGCTGATCCGCGCAATCCCGCTGTTCGAGCGGCCTCGCCGTCGCCGCATCGACACTCGTGCGCCGGCGCGCGGCCGCGCCTTCCCGCCGCCTGCGGCGCACGTCGATCCATGCTCTAATGACCGCCTGTCGCGGCGTCCTGCCGGCGCCGTTTTCGCGCATGCAACGAAGGAGTTGACGATGATCGACGTCTACAGCTGGGCGACCCCGAACGGCCACAAGATACACATCATGCTCGAGGAAACAGGCCTCGCGTATCGTGTGCATCCGGTCGATATCGGTGCGGGCGACCAGTTCAAGCCCGAATTCCTCAAGATCAGCCCGAACAACAAGATCCCCGCGATCGTCGATGCGGACGGCCCGGGCGGCAAGCCGATCTCGCTGTTCGAATCGGGCGCGATCCTTGTGTATCTCGCGGAAAAGACCGGCAAGTTCCTGCCGACCGACCCGGCGGCGCGCTACGCGACGCTCGAATGGCTGATGTTCCAGATGGGCGGCATCGGCCCGATGCTCGGGCAGGCGCATCACTTCCGCCTCTACGCGCCGGAGCAGATCGAATACGCGGTCAATCGCTACACGAACGAAGCGAAGCGCCTGTACAACGTGATGGACAAACGCCTCGGCGAATCCGAATATCTCGCGGGCGACACGTACACGATCGCGGACATCGCGACGTTCCCGTGGACGCGTTCGTGGCAAAACCAGGGCATCGTGCTCGATGAACTGCCGAACGTGAAGCGCTGGCAAGAAGCGATTGCCGCGCGTCCCGCCGTGCAGCGCGGCGTCGAAGTCCTCGCATCGCTGCGCAAGGCATTGCAGGACGACAAGGCGCGCGAGATGCTGTTCGGCGCAACGCAATACGCGAAGCACTGAAGCAGCACGCGTGGGCAACGCGGCGGCATCCGTCGATGCCGCCGCGCACATCAGAAGTAGTGCAGCGTAATGAATTCCGCCGCGCAAACAAGCAACGGCGCGTCGGGACGCTCGGCCTGCATCGATACCGACCATGTGACCTGCACGCCGCCCCGCGCGGCCTCCGCGGTTTCCTTCACCGCGAACAGCGCGCGCACACGCGCGCCGACCGGCACCGGCTTCAGAAACCGCACGCGATTCAGTCCGTAGTTCACGCCCATCTTCTGCTCGAAGCGCATCGCATCGGCCATCAGCGCGGGAATCAGCGACAGCGTGAGAAATCCGTGCGCGATCGGACCGCCGAACGGCGACTCGCGCCGCGCGCGCTCGGGGTCGACATGTATCCACTGGCGATCGCCGGTCGCGTCGGCGAAACCGTCGACCCGACGCTGGTCGATCTCGACCCAGCCGCTCGCCAGCGGTTCCGCGCCGACCCGTGCACGCAGCGCCTGCGGCGACGCGATCAGCGGCAGTGTCACGTCCGTCATGCGCCCGCTCCTTGCGGATGGCGCAGCCCGAAGATCACCTTGCTATGCACGGAGATCACCGTGTCGCCGGCGCCGTTGATGCCGATCCACTCCGTCGACACGATGCCGCGGTCGGGCTTGCTCGCCGACACGCGCTTGTCGTGGATCTTCTGATACATCGTGATCGTGTCGCCGGCACGCACGGGCTTGAGCCATCGGATCGAATCGATGCCGGGCGAGCCCATGCTGGTCGAATCCGGCCCGAGCTTCTTGATGAGCAGGCTCATGAACACGGAACACGTATGCCAGCCGCTCGCGACCAGTCCGCCGAACGGCGATGCCTTGCCTGCTTCCTCGTCGAGATGGAACGGCTGCGGATCGTAGCGTTGCGCGAACGCCTTGATGTCCTCCGGTTCGAACGTGTAGCGGCCGATTTCGGTCGTACTGCCGAGTTCCAGATCTTCGTAACTGATACCCACTCTGTGTGTCTCCTCTGGCGCGCCCGCGCGTCGCCGTCATGCCGCGTCGGCTTGCGCGAAATCCGGCAGGGCCGCGATGCGCGCAAGGTGGTGATCGGTGTCGCCGAGTGTCGTCTCGATGATCGACAGCCGCTTGAACAGGTGTGCGGCGGCGACCTCGTTGGTCACGCCCATACCGCCGTGCAGTTGCACGGCCTGCTGACCGACGAAGCGTGCTGCCGCGCCGACCCGCGCCTTCGCGGCCGAAACCGCCTTGCGCCGCGCATCGGCATCGCCGCCCGCGTATCGCACCGCGGCCAGGTAGGTCAGCGAACGCGCCTGCTCCGCGTGAATCAGCATGTCGACCATCCGGTGCTGCAGCGCCTGAAAACGCGCGATCGGTACGCCGAACTGTTCGCGCGTCTTCGTGTATTCGACCGTCGCGCGGTTCAGTTCGTCGAGTGCGCCGACCGCTTCCGCGCAGAGCAGGAAGGTCGCGTAATCGGCAATCTGCTCAAGCGCGGCCGCATCGCGTGCGCCGCCCGTCAGTTGCCGCGCGGGCGTTTCATGCAGCTCGATCGTCGCGGCGCGCTGGCCGTCGATCGTCCGATAGTCGACGAGCGTCACTCCCGCGGCGTCGCGCTCGACGACGAACAGGCCGATGCCGCCGCCGTCGACCCGCGCGGGCACGATCCACGCGTGCGCCTGTGCGCCGTGCTGGACGACCGACTTGGCGCCGGTCAACCGGCAAGCGCCGCCCTGCTCGCGCGCCTGCGTGCCGAGTTCGTACAGGTCGTAGCGCGCCCGCGATTCGTGAAACGCAACCGCCAGGCGCTTCTGCCCCTGTGCGACCGCTTCCAGCAGCGCGGCATCGTCGCCCGTGCCGGACCCGGCGACCCGCAGCGCCTCGATGCCGACCGCCGTCGCCCAGTACGGCTCGACCACGAGTGCGCGGCCGAGCTCCTGCATCGCGACCAGCATGTCGACCGGGCCGCCGCCGAATCCGCCCTGTGCCTCCGGCACGGGCAGCGCGGTCAGGCCCAGCTCCGCGAATGCGCTCCATTGCGCGTCCGACACGCCCGCATCGCTGCGCACGATGGCCTGGCGCGCGTCGAAACCGTACTGCTCGCCGAGATAGCGGCGCAGCGCGTCGGCGAACTGTTGCTGCTCGTCGGTAAAGCTGAAATCCATGGTTGTCTCCGTTCCCTGGTCACAGCCCGAGAATCATCTGCGCGATGATGTTCTTCTGAATCTCGTTCGAGCCGCCGTAGATCGACGTCTTCCGATAATTGAAGTAGTACGCGGCGAGCGGCGCGGCATCGTCGTCGCCCGCGATGCTGTGTTCGCGCTCGCCCTCGAGGAACGGCACGTCGAACGGCGCCGCGAGCGGCCCGATCGCCTCGAACATCAGCTCGGTGAGCGCCTGCTGCACCTCGGTACCCTTGATCTTCAGCATCGACGCCTCCGGGCCCGGCCCCTTGCCGCTCGTCTCGCGGCTCACGACGCGCAGCACGGTCACCTCGAGCGCCATCAGCTCGACCTCGAGCGCCGCGACCTTCGCGGCAAACACGGGATCCGCGAGCAACGGCTTGCCGTTCTTCTGCTGGTGCGACGCCACGCGCTTCAGGAACACGAGCTCGCGCTTGGACGCGCCGACACGAGCGATACCGGTGCGCTCGTGGCCCAACAGGTATTTCGCGTAGGTCCAGCCGCGGTTTTCGTCGCCGACGAGATTCTCGACGGGCACCTTCACGTCCTCGAAGAACACCTCGTTGACCTCGTGATCCTCGTCGAGCGTGATGATCGGACGCACCGTGACGCCGGGCGTCGCCATGTCGATCAGCAGGAACGAGATGCCTTCCTGCTTCTTCGCCGCCGGATCCGTACGCACGAGGCAGAACATCATGTCCGCGTACTGACCGAGCGTGGTCCAGGTCTTTTGGCCGTTGACGACGTAGTGATCGCCATGGCGTTCGGCGCGGGTGCGCAGCGATGCGAGGTCCGACCCGGAGCCCGGCTCCGAATAGCCCTGACACCACCAGTCGGTGCCGTCGAGGATGCGCGGCAGATAGTGACGCTTCTGCGCCTCGCTGCCGTATTTCATCAGCACCGGCGCGACCATCGACACGCCGAACGGCAGCACGGTCGGCGCGCCGATGCGGGCGCACTCCTCGTCCCAGATGTGCCGCTGCGTCGCGTTCCAGCCCGGGCCGCCATATTCGGCCGGCCATGCGGGCGCGGACCAGCCGCGCAGGCCGAGAATCCGGTGCCAGCTCGCGAAATCCTCGCGGTCGAGTCGCTTGTGATCGAGTACTTTGGCGCGCAGGGCGTGAGGCAGATTGGCCTCGAGCCAGGCGCGGACGTCAACGCGGAACGCGTCGTCGGCGGGGGAATAATCCAGATCCATGCGCAGTGTCTCCTGTCGACCCGGGTTAGCGCTTCAGCGCTTACTCTGATCCCATGCTTCGCGATCGACCTGAGTCAGCGCTTTAGCGGTTAATCAGGTCCCAGCAAGGCTGACCGCGGCCATCCGCCCGGCCAGGACCCACTGCGTACGTCATTGCAGCGGTTCTTTCAGCGCGGCAGGAATCGGCAGCGGCATCACGTCGATGCCTTCTTCAGCCAAGGATTGCGCATCCTCCGGCGTCGTGACGCCACGAATGCTGCGTGCCGGCGCCTCGTTGTAATGGATGCGCCGCGCTTCCTCGGCGAAGCGCTCGCCCACATTCTCGGTCTTCTCCAGCACCTCGCGCAGCGCGCGCATCACCTGCGCCTGAAGCGCACGCGGATCGGTCGGCTGCGCCTGCGTCGCACCCGACAGGTTCAGGCGCGGCGCCGACGGCATCCGGTTGATCTCGGTCGTCCCGCACACCGGACATTCGACCAGCTTGCGGGACAACTGCGCTTCGAACTCATCGGCGGAAGCGAACCAGCCTTCGAACCGATGACCGTGCGGGCACTGTAAATCGAGGACCTTCATGCTGTGAATCAGGGCGTGTGACGAGTGTAGCGCAAAACGCGCTTTTGTGAACGATCGTGCTAAATCTGGATCGCGCGACCGGCAAACGGCCGCGTCACCGGATTGTAACGCGGCGTCCCACCCCGCCGCTAACGCGCCGTCAGGGCTTCTGGACCGGGCCCAGCGGCCAGGCGCCGGACAGTACCTTGTCGAGCCACATCATGCCGATGATCGTCTTCACGTCGGTGATCTGGCCCGTGCGCACCCATTCCTGCAGGTCGGCTTGCGTCGCCGTGAAGGTTTCCAGGAATTCGCCTTCGTCGAGCTGGCGCTCGCCGGCCGTCAGCCCGCGCGCGAGATACAGGTCGATGAATTCGGTCGAGTAGGAAATGATCGGGTGAATCCGGGCCAGGAACACGTATTCGCGTGCCGTGTAGCCGGTTTCCTCGCGCAGCTCGCGCACCGCGCAGGCGAGCGCGCCTTCGTTCGGATCGAGCTTGCCGGCCGGGAATTCGGCCATGACCTTGCCGATCGGATAGCGATACTGGCTTTCCATCAGCACGCGGCCGTCGTCGAACAGCGGGATCACCATCACCGCGCCCGGGTGCTGGACGTATTCGCGCGTGGCCTGCTTGCCGTCCGGCAACCGGACGGTATCGCGCTTGAGCTTGAGAAACGAGCCTTCGAAAATCGCCTCGCTCTCGAGGCAGGTTTCGGTCAGTGCGGCGTCGTGATTGGGTAGTTCGGCCATCGGCGGCTCCGTGATTGAGCGCGACGGCCAAGGGCCTGTCCGCGCTGATAGCTAGCTCGCGCTGGCCGCCGGAAGGGGCCGAGCACAAGGATTGCGACGAACAGGATACTCGACGTATTCGCAACGAGCATGACGCCGCGATCGGCCGCGCTGGCGGTCAGCCCCACCACCGCATTTTGTCAATCAGGCCAACGTGCGTTGCCGGTCGCACCGCGCGTTCGCGAGCTTGCGATCCGCGCGGCCCGTTGTCAGCGTCGTTTGACGAGATACTGGAACGTGAAGCCGGGAAACGCGAATACGACAAAGAGACTGAACGTGATCGCGTAAAACTGCCAGCCCTGTTCGAAGCGGTTGCCGGCGCGCGACTCGAGCCAGAAGCCGAGCGCGCCGACGACGAAATACAGCACGATCAGCTCGCCGATCCGAACCCACGCATTCTTCTTCGTCGCGCCGAACGGCACGACGGCGAAGAGGCGTTGGTTCAGGAACGGCACGTTGGCGCATACGAGCGCCAACAGCACGATGAACCAGCCGGCTGCCGACATTACAGCGGCAGCGTATGACGGATCGCCTGCAGGCAGGCCGTCAGCAGCGGGCTCGGGATCAGGCCGAGCACGACGACCGCGAGGCCGTTCAGCACGAGGATCGTGCGCTTGCAGAAATCGCCGGTGACCGGGGTCGTGTCCTGCGGCGCATCGAAGTACATCAGCTTGACGATGCGCAGGTAGTAGAACGCGCCGAACAGCGACGTGATCACGGCCAGCACGGCGAGCCACGTGAGGCCCGCGTTGACGGTCGCCTCGAGCACCGCGAGCTTCGCGTAGAAGCCGACGGTCGGCGGGATACCGGCCAGCGAGAACATCATGACCATCATCACGAACGCGAACACGGGGCTGCGCTTGTTGAGGCCCTTGAAGTCGTCGATCGTCTCCGCTTCGAAATCGCGGCGCGCGAGCAGCATCACCACGCCGAACGAGCCGAGCGTCGTGATCAGGTACACGATCGCGTAGAACATCGCCGAGCTGTATGCGTTCGCCGGGGCGGCCGCGTCGCCCTTCACGATGCCTGCGAGTAGGCCGAGCAGCACGAAGCCCATGTTCGAGATCGCCGAGTACGCGAGCATCCGCTTGATGTTGCGCTGGACGATACCGGTGATGTTACCGACGATCAGCGACAGCGCGGCGAGGATCACGAGCGCGGTCTGCCAGTTCTGAGCGAGCGGCAGCAGGCCCATCACCAGGAAGCGCAAACCCCACGCGAACGCGGCAACCTTCGGGCCGCCGCCGACGAACAGCGTCATCGCGGTCGGAGCACCCTGGTAGACGTCCGGCACCCACATGTGGAACGGCACGGCGCCGAGCTTGAACGCGATACCGGCGACGATGAAGACCACGCCGAACATCAGCACGGCTGCGTCGGTAGTGCCGCCGACTGCCTTGTACACCTCGCCCAGCTCGAGCGAGCCGGTCGCGCCGTAGAGCATCGAGATGCCGTACAGCACGAAGCCCGACGCGAGCGCGCCCAGCACGTAGTACTTCATCGCGGCTTCGCTCGACTGCGGGGCATCGCGGCGCAGCGCGATGACCGCGTACAGCGACAGCGACATCAGTTCGAGGCCAAGGTACAGCGTCAGGAAGTTGTTGCCCGACACCATCACCAATTGACCGAGCAGCGAGAACATGCCCAGCAGGAACACGTCGCCGCGGAACATGTCGCGGTCTTCGAGGTACTTGCGCGAATAGACGAGCGAGACCGCGAAGCCGATCGACACGACGGCCTTCATCATGCTCGCGAACGAGTCGACGACGACCATCCGCGAGAAGAAGTAGTACTGGTGCGGGTCCAGCGCCTGCACCGCGAACCACACGCCGGCGACGACCGACGAAACCACCGCGATCAGATAGGTCAGGCGGCGGCCGGCGGCACCGGTAAAGGTGTCATTCAGCCATGCGACGACGACGGCGACCATCACCAGCGCGTCAGGCAACAGGACATTCATAGGTGCGTTCATGATCTTGATTTCCTCCGCTCGCGATTACTGGGCCAGCGGCAGTTTCGACTGCGCGACATGGGAGAGGAGGTTTTCCACGGAAACGTGCATCACGTCGGTGAAAGGCTTCGGATACAGGCCCATCAGCATCGTGAACGCGGCCAGCACGGCCAGCATCAGGAATTCGCGACGGCCGATGTCCTTCAGCTTGGCAACGTGATCGTTCGCGACCGCGCCGAAGTACACGCGCTTGTACATCCACAGCGTGTAGGCGGCGCCGAGGATCAGCGTGAATGCCGCGCCGAATGCGATCCAGAAGTTGTACTGGACGGCCGCGAGAATCACCATGAACTCGCCGACGAAACCCGAGGTACCCGGCAGGCCGCAGTTGGCCATCGAGAACAGCATCGCGAAAGCCGCGAACTTCGGCATCACGTTCACGACGCCGCCGTAGTCGGCGATCTGGCGCGAGTGCAGGCGGTCGTACAGCACGCCGATGCACAGGAACATCGCGCCCGACACGAAGCCGTGCGAGATCATCTGGACGATCGCGCCTTCGACGCCGAGCTGGTTGAAGATGAAGAAGCCGAGCGTCACGAAGCCCATGTGCGCGATCGACGAATACGCGACCAGCTTCTTCATGTCGGCCTGCACCATCGCGACGAGGCCGATGTAGATCACCGCGATCAGCGACAGCGTGATCACGACCGGTGCCAGGAAGTGGCTTGCGTCAGGCGTGATCGGCAGCGAGAAGCGCAGGAAACCGTACGCGCCGAGCTTCAGCATGATCGCCGCCAGCACGACCGAGCCGCCCGTCGGCGCTTCCACGTGCGCGTCCGGCAGCCAGGTATGCACCGGCCACATCGGCACCTTCACCGCGAACGCGAGGAAGAACGCGATGAACAGCAGGATCTGCGGCGTCATCGCGATCTTGGCGTTCTGCCACGTCGCGAGGTCGAACGAATGCGTCTGCGTGTACAGGTAGATCAGCGCGACCAGCATCAGCAGCGAGCCGGCCAGCGTGTACAGGAAGAACTTGAATGCCGCGTACACGCGGTTCGGGCCGCCCCACACGCCGATGATGATGTACATCGGGATCAGGGTCGCCTCGAAGAACACGTAGAACAGCAGGCCGTCGGCCGCCGAGAACACGCCGATCATGATCCCGGACAGGATCAGGAAGGCCGCGAGGTACTGCGCGACGTTCTCGGTGATCACTTCCCACGCGGCGATCACGACGATCACCGTGATCAGCGCCGTCAGCACGACGAACCACATCGAAATGCCGTCGACGCCGAGGTGGTACGAGATGTCGAAGCGCTCGATCCAGGTCGACTTCTCGACGAACTGCAGCGCGGCCGTGCTCGAGTCGAAGCCCGTGATCAGCGGGATCGTGACCGCGAGACCGAGCAGCGAACCGATCAGCGCGACCCAGCGGGCCGTCCCCGGATTTTTGTCGTTACCCACCGCGAGCACGAGGAGGCCGAAAACGATCGGCAGCCAGATCGCGGTACTGAGAATCGGAAAAGCGTGCATTAGTGTTGTCCCCCCGCCTTATTTGCCGCCGAGCGTTACAAACAGGGTCAGGAGCCCCAGCATGCCGATGATCATGGCGAACGCGTAGTGATAGATGTAACCGGATTGGAGGAAGCGGATCACGCCGGCGAACCAGCCGATGAACCGGGCGCTGCCGTTGACGAGGCCGTCGATCACGACGACGTCACCTTCCTTCCAGAGGCCGCGGCCGATCGCCACCGAACCACGGGCGAACACCACTTCGTTGATCTTGTCCATGTAGTACTTGTTGTCCAGCAGCGTGTAGATCGGGCCGAACGCACGGCGGATCGACGCCGGCAGTTCCGGACGCTTCAGGTACAGGAACCATGCGACGACGACACCGGCGAGCGCCAGCCACACCGGCAGCCCCGACACCGAGTGCAGGCCCATGCCGACCCAGCCGTGGAACTCTTCGGCCATCTCGGCCAGCGCCGGATGGTTCGCGCCGATGAAGATCACCTTGTCGAATGCGACGCCGTGCTGGAAGAAGTCGCCGAACAGCATCGGGCCGATCGCGATCGCGCCGATGATCACCGACGGAATCGCCAGCAGGACCAGCGGCACCCACACGACCCACGGGGTCTCGTGCGGCTCGTGCGCGTGATCGTCATGACCGTGGCCATGGCCGTGATCGTCGTGGCCGTGCGCGGCCGCCATGCCCATCGGCGATTCCGGATGCTTCGGCTTGCGGAAGCGCTCTTCGCCGTGGAACACCAGGAAGTACATGCGGAACGAGTACAGCGCCGTGACGAACACGCTCGCGACGACCGCGAAGTACGCGAAGCCCGAACCCGGCAGGTGCGACAGCTTCACCGCGTCGATGATCGAGTCTTTCGAGTAGAAGCCCGAGAAGAACGGCGTGCCGATCAGCGCCAGCGAACCGACGAGCGACGTGATCCACGTGATCGGCATGTACTTGCGCAGGCCGCCCATGTTGCGCATGTCCTGGTCGTGGTGCATGCCCATGATCACCGAACCGGCGCCGAGGAACAGCAGCGCCTTGAAGAACGCGTGCGTCATCAGGTGGAACACGGCGACCGGGTAAGCGGACACGCCGAGCGCGACGGTCATGTAGCCGAGCTGCGACAGCGTCGAGTACGCGACGACCCGCTTGATGTCGTTCTGGACGATCCCGAGGAAGCCCATGAACAGTGCCGTGATCGCGCCGATCACCGTGATGAACGACAGCGCGGTATCCGACAGTTCGAACAGCGGCGACATGCGCGACACCATGAAGATGCCGGCCGTCACCATCGTCGCCGCGTGAATCAGCGCGGAGATCGGGGTCGGGCCTTCCATCGAGTCGGGCAGCCACACGTGCAGCGGGAACTGTGCCGACTTGCCCATCGCGCCGATGAACAGGCAGATACAGGCGACGGTCAGCAGGCCCCAGTCGGTGCCCGGGAAGTGCAGGCTGGCGAGCTCGGCACGCTTCGCGAACACTTCGCCGTAGTTCATCGAGCCCGCAAATGCGAGCAGCAGGCCGATGCCCAGCAGGAAGCCGAAGTCGCCCACGCGGTTCACGAGGAACGCCTTCATGTTCGCGTAGATCGCGCTCTCACGCGTGAAGTAGAAGCCGATCAGCAGGTACGACACCAGACCCACCGCTTCCCAGCCGAAGAACAGTTGCAGGAAGTTGTTGCTCATCACGAGCATCAGCATCGAGAACGTGAACAGCGAGATGTACGAGAAGAAGCGCTGGTAGCCGTCGTCTTCCGCCATGTAGCCGATCGTGTACACGTGCACCATCAGCGAGACGAAGGTCACGACGACCATCATCATCGCGGTCAGCGAATCGACGAGGAAGCCGACTTCGAGTTTCAGCGAGCCGACGTTCATCCATTCATAGACGGTCGCGTTGAAGCTCGCGCCGCCCATCACGTCGAGGAAGACTTTCGCCGACAGGAGGAACGCGATCAATACGCCGAGGATCGTGATCCGGTGTGCGCCCTTGCGCCCCACTGCGTTCCCGAACAGCCCCGCAATCAGCGAGCCGGCCAGCGGAGCGAGCGGAATCGCCAGCAGCAGGTTTTCATTGAGTGTCATTGACATAACAGCGTTGCCTGAAATTAACCTTTGAGCTGATCGAGATCCTCGACATTGATCGTGTCGAGCTTACGGAACAGGGTCACCAGAATCGCGAGACCGATCGCGGCTTCCGCTGCGGCGACGGTCAGCACGAAGAACACGAAGATCTGGCCGTGCACGTCGCCGAGGTAGTGGGAGAACGCGACGAAGTTGGTGTTCACCGCCAGCAGCATCAATTCGATCGCCATCAGGATGATGATGATGTTGCGCCGGTTCAGGAAGATCCCGACGATCGCGATCGCAAAGAGGATCGCGCCGAGCACGAGGTAGTGAGCAAGAGTCAACATGGTTTCCTTTCCTCCGCTTAGCCGTTGGTGCTCGTACCGGCTTCGCTCTGCGCCGTTTCCGGCTGCGGCTTTTCCGCTTCCATCTTCACGAGGCGCACGCGGTCGTTGCGGCGCACCTTGACCTGATCCGACACGCGCTGGCGCTTGCTGTCCTTGCCCTTGCGCTCGGTCAGCCCGATCGCGGCGATGATCGCGACCAGCAGCACCAGGCCGGCGATTTCAAACGCGAAGATGTAGTCGGTGTAAATCACCTTGCCGATCAGCCGCGTGTTCGACCAGTCGGCCATCGCGCCCGTCGCCATTGCGTGCACCGTGTGCGTGTCGCCGTAGCCGCGCCAGAGGATCAGCGCGGTCTCGACCACGATGATCGCGCCGACCACCGTTGCCATCGGCACGAAACGCTTGAAGTCGCGGCGCAGGTAATCGATGTTGATGTCCAGCATCATCACGACGAACAGGAACAGCACCATCACGGCACCCACGTACACGAGCACCAGCAGGATCGCGAGGAACTCCGCTTCCAGCAGCATCCAGATCGCGGCGGCGTTGAAGAACGCCAGCACAAGGAAAAGCGCAGACGCCACCGGGTTGCGCGAAGTGATCACCTTCAGCCCTGATACCACCAGGAGCAGCGCGAAGATGTAGAACAGTACGGTCGTGAATTCCATGATTACCGGTTCATCGTTAGGCCATAGTCAGGCGCGGCTTGCGGGACGCCCGCACCCGTCGCGGCGGCTCGGCCCGTTCATGCCTGGGCCGGCACTTCAAACACAATCAACGATACGGCGCGTCGGCGGCCTTCGCCGCAGCGATGTCCTTCTCGTAGCGATCGCCCACCGCGAGCAGCATTTCCTTCGTGAAATACAGGTCGCCGCGCTTTTCGCCGTGGTACTCGAGAATCTGCGTCTCGACGATCGAATCGACCGGGCAGCTCTCTTCGCAGAAACCGCAGAAGATGCACTTCGTCAGGTCGATGTCATAGCGCGTCGTGCGGCGCGTGTTGTCCGCACGCGTTTCCGATTCGATCGTGATCGCCAGCGCGGGGCACACGGCCTCGCACAGCTTGCACGCGATACAGCGCTCTTCGCCGTTCTCGTAGCGGCGCAGCGCATGCAGCCCGCGAAAACGCGGCGAAATCGGAGTCTTCTCTTCCGGGAACTGCACGGTGAACTTACGCCGGAACGTGTAACGACCGGTCAGCGCGAGCCCCTTCAGCAGCTCCGTCAGGAAGAAGGTCTTAAAGAAGTGTTGGATTGCCGTCATGATTTCGTCCGATCTTTACTTCACCCAGATGTTGAGCGGCGACATCATCCAGAAGCCGACCACGACCACCCAGATCACCGTGACGGGCAGGAACACCTTCCAGCCCAGACGCATGATCTGGTCGTAACGGTAGCGCGGGAACGTCGCGCGAACCCAGATGAACACCGACAGCAGCGCGAACACCTTCAGCACCAGCCAGAAGACGCCCGGAATGAACGACAGGAATTCGAACGGTGCATCCCAGCCGCCGAGGAACAGCGTCGCGGCGAGCGCCGAGATCACGATCATGTTGATGTACTCGGCCAGGAAGAACAGCGCGAACGCCATACCCGAGTAATCGATCATGTGACCCGCGACGATCTCCGACTCCCCTTCCACCACGTCGAACGGGTGACGGTTCGTTTCGGCGATGCCGGACACGAAGTAGACGACGAACGCCGGCAGCAGCGGCAGCCAGTTCCACGACAGGAAATTCACGCCGTGGCCGGCGAAGAAGCCGTGCTGTTGCGAGCCGACGATTTCCGACAGGTTCAGGCTGCCGGCCGTCATCAGCACGAGCACCAGCGCGAAGCCCATCGAGATTTCATACGACACCATCTGCGCAGCCGCGCGCATCGCGCCGAGGAACGCGTACTTCGAGTTCGACGCCCAGCCGGCGAGAATCACCGCGTACACGCCGATCGACGAGATCGCCATCGCATACAGCAGGCCGGCGTTCACGTTCGCGAGCACGGCTTCCGCCTGGAACGGAATCACCGCCCAGACGGCGAACGCCGGCACGACGGTCATGACCGGCGCGATCAGGTACAGCCAGCGGCTGGCGGCGCTCGGCTGAATGACTTCCTTCAGCAGCAGCTTCAGCACGTCGGCGATCGGCTGCAGCAGGCCGGCGGGGCCCACGCGGTTCGGGCCGAGACGCACGTGCATCCAGCCGATCAGCTTGCGTTCCCACAGAATCAGGTACGCGACGCACAGCAGGATCACGACGGCGACGACGAGGATGCGCACGATGGCCCACACCGTCGGCCATGCGATGCCGAGAAGCTGGGCTCCGCCCGCGTTGATCGTATCGAACAAGCTCATTTACGCCTTCTCCACCACCAGTTCACCGGACAGGCTGCCGAGCGCTGCGCCGGCAGGCGTCGCCGCCGACACGCGAACGACCGTCTCCGCAAGATTCGCGTCGCGCACGGCCGGCAACTGCACCGCGCGCTCGCCCTGGCGCACGCGCACCGCGTCGCCTTCCTTCAAGCCCAGCTTGTCGAACAGCGCGGCCGGCAGGGCTGCGGCGTTCGCCACCTTCGCGGCGGCCGTCAGGTGCAGCGCACCTGCGCGGCGCACGAGTGCGTCGGCGTGATAGATCGGCACATCGGCGAGACGCTCGAAACCGCCGTTCGCGGCAGTCGCCGCGACGCGTGCCGGCGCAACCGACGCCTGGTTCGACAGACGGCTCGCGACACCTGCGTCGCCGAGCGCCGCGACACGCACTTCTTCAGCGGTCTCGTATTCGAAGTTCGGCAGGCCGAGCAGGCTGCCGAGCACGCGCAGCACCTTCCACGCCGGACGCGTGTCGCCGAGCGGGCGCACGACGCCGTTGAAGCTCTGCACCGAGCCTTCCGCGTTCACGTACGTACCGGCCGTTTCCGTGAACGGCGCGATCGGCAGCAACACGTCGGCGTAATCGAGGCCGTGCTTGAACGGCGACATCACGACGACCATTTCGGCCTCGTTCAGCGCGGCAAGCGCCTGCGCCGGATCGGCGGTGTCGAATTCCGGTTCGACGTTCAGCAGCACGTAGCCCTTGCGCGGCTGCGCGAACGCTTCACGCGCGTTCAGGCCGCCTTCGCCCGGCAGCGCACCGACGACGTGCGCGCCGACCGTGTTCGCCGCTTCCGTCAGGAAGCCGAACGTGGCGCCGGTGTTGTCGGCGATCCACTGTGCGACGGCGTGCAACTGCGCGAATTGCGGATGACGGACGGCCACGTTGCCGAGCAGCACCGCACGGCGCTCGCCGTTCGCGAGCGACTGGGCGACCGCTTGAGCGGCCGGCGACGCAGTGACGCCCGCGAGCGTGTCCGGCAGCGCGACGCCGCGCAGTTGCGCGACGGCCGCGGCGACGCCGGCCAGTTCGTCGAGCCATGCCGACGGCGCGGCGACGATGCGCTTCGCGGTCGGGATCAGCGAGTCGTCGGCGGTTGCGTGCAGGAAGTGCAGCTTCGCGCCGTTCTTCGCGGCCTGACGCAGGCGTGCGGCGAACAGCGGGTGGTCGCGGCGCAGGAACGAACCGACGACGAACGCGGCATCCACGTTCGACAGGTCGGCGATCGGCATGCCGAGCCACGGTGCGCCCTGGACCGGCGCCGAGAAATCCTGCTGACGCAGACGGAAGTCGACGTTCGGCGTCTTCAGTTCGTTGGCGAGCTGCTTCACGAGGAACAGCTCTTCAGCGGTGCTGTGCGCGCTCGCGAGCATCGCCAGCGCGTTCGCGCCGTGATCCGCGGCGATGCCCTTCAGGCCCTTCGCGACATACTCGAGCGCGGTCTGCCAGTCGGTTTCGATCCACTGGCCGCCCTGCTTCAGCATCGGCTTCGTCAGGCGCTCTTCGCTGTTCAGGCCTTCGTACGAGAAACGATCCTTGTCCGAGATCCAGCATTCGTTGATCGCTTCGTTCTCGAACGGCAGCACGCGCATCACGCGGTTGTTCTTCACCTGCACGACGAGGTTCGCGCCGACGGAATCGTGCGGGCTCACCGACTTGCGGCGCGACAGTTCCCACGTACGGGCGCTGTAGCGGAACGGCTTGCTGGTCAGCGCGCCGACCGGGCACAGGTCGATCATGTTGCCCGACAGCTCGGAGTCGACCGTCTTGCCGACGAACGTCGTGATTTCCGAGTGCTCGCCGCGACCCAGCATGCCGAGTTCCATCACGCCGGCGATTTCCTGGCCGAAGCGGACGCAGCGCGTGCAGTGGATGCAGCGCGACATCTCTTCCATCGAGATCAGCGGGCCCACGTTCTTGTGGAACACCACGCGCTTTTCTTCCGAGTAGCGCGACGACGACTTGCCGTAGCCGACCGCCAGATCCTGCAGCTGGCATTCGCCGCCCTGATCGCAGATCGGGCAGTCGAGCGGGTGATTGATGAGGAGGAATTCCATCACCGACTGCTGCGCCTTCACAGCCTTGTCGGACTGCGTGCGCACGATCATGCCGGCCGACACGGGCGTCGCGCAGGCGGGCACGGCCTTCGGCATCTTCTCGACTTCGACGAGACACATCCGGCAGTTGGCCGCAACCGACAGTTTCTTGTGATAGCAGAAGTGAGGAATGTACGTATCCGCCTTGTGCGCAGCCTGGATCACCATGCTGCCTTCGGGCACCTCGACCTTCTTGCCGTCTATTTCAAGTTCAACCATGATGGTGAATGGTCCTTAACCTATTTCCGCCCGTTCGCGCCTTCGCCCGACCGTGCGCTCAAATTCCGCAACCGGTGCTTCGCTTCAGGCTGCCGCCGCGTGCGCGTGGCCGCCGACCATGCAGTGCTTGTGCTCGACGTGGTACGCGAATTCGTCCCAGTAATGCTTGAGCATCCCGCGCACCGGCATCGCCGCCGCATCGCCGAGCGCGCAGATCGTGCGGCCCATGATGTTCTCGGCAACCGAGTTCAGCAGGTCCAGATCTTCCTGGCGGCCTTCGCCGTGCTCGATACGATTCACGACGCGATACAGCCAGCCGGTGCCCTCACGGCACGGCGTGCACTGGCCGCACGATTCCTCGTAGTAGAAGTACGACAGGCGCAGCAGCGAACGCACCATGCAGCGCGTCTCGTCCATCACGATCACCGCGCCGGAGCCGAGCATCGAGCCCGCCTTCGCGATCGAGTCGTAATCGAGATCGGTCTGCATCATGATGTCGCCCGGGATCACCGGCGCCGACGAACCGCCCGGAATCACCGCCTTGATCTTGCGACCGCCGCGCATCCCGCCTGCGAGCTCCATCAGCGTCGCGAACGGCGTGCCGAGCGGCACTTCGTAGTTGCCCGGACGCTCGACGTCACCCGACACCGAGAAGATCTTCGTGCCGCCGTTGTTCGGCTTGCCAATCTCGAGGTAATTCTGCGGCCCGATCGACAGCAGGAACGGCACCGCGGCGAACGTCTCGGTGTTGTTGATCGTGGTCGGCTTGCCGTACACGCCGAAGCTCGCCGGGAACGGCGGCTTGAAGCGCGGCTGGCCCTTCTTGCCTTCGAGCGACTCGAGCAGCGCCGTTTCCTCGCCGCAGATGTACGCGCCGTAACCGTGGTGCGCGTGCAGCTGGAACGAGAATTCCGAGCCCATGATGTTGTCGCCGAGGAAACCCGCGGCACGCGCTTCATCGAGCGCGGCCTCGAAGCGTCGATACACTTCGAAGATTTCGCCGTGGATGTAGTTGTAGCCGACGGTGATGCCCATCGCGTACGCGCCGATGGCCATGCCTTCGATCAGCGCATGCGGGTTCCAGCGCAGGATGTCGCGATCCTTGAACGTGCCCGGCTCGCCTTCGTCCGAGTTGCAGACGAGGTACTTCTGCCCCGGGAACTGGCGCGGCATGAAGCTCCACTTCAGGCCGGTCGGGAAGCCCGCACCGCCACGGCCACGCAGGCCCGACGCCTTCACGTCGGCAATCACCTGCTCCGGCGGAATCTTTTCTTCGAGAATGCGGCGCAGCTGCTTGTAGCCGCCGCGCGCAACGTAATCTTCGAGATGCCAGTTCTCGCCGTTCAGACCAGCGAGGATCAGCGGTTTGATGTGACGGTCGTGAAGGGACGTCATTTCGAAAGCTCCTCAAGCAGCTGGTCGATCTTCTCGCGGCTCATGAAGCTGCACATTCTGTGATTGTTCACCAGCAGCACCGGCGCATCGCCGCACGAGCCCATGCATTCGCCTTCCTTCAGCGTGAACTTGCCGTCGGGCGTGGTCTCGCCGAAGCCGATGCCCAGCTTCTGTTTCAGGTAGTCGGCCGTCGCCTCGGCACCGCCGTGCGGACCAAGCTGGCACGGGAGGTTCGTGCAGAGCGTGATCTTGTGCTTGCCGACCGGGTTGAGCTCGTACATCGTGTAGAACGTCGCGACTTCCTGCACGGCGACGGCCGGCATGCCGAGATAGTCCGCGACGAACTGCATCAGTTCGGGCGACAGCCAGCCGTGCTCTTCCTGAGCAACGGCCAACGCCGACATCACGGCGGACTGTTTCTGATCGGCGGGATACTTCGTCAACGCTCGATCGATTTCCTTCAGGCCTTCAGCTGAGATCATTTTCAGACACGACTCTTTCAATTCCTACCGAACGAACAACCTGCCGCACTGCTGTGCATGGACGGCAGACCTGGCGCTCACTGTTGACAGCTTGCGAAGCCGCGCCGGCTCAGCGCGCATCATCGCGTGTGACTTACTGCTCGCCGCCCGCACGCGCAGGCGGCGCAACCATTAGCGATCGATTTCGCCGAACACGATGTCCTGCGTACCGATGATCGTGACGGCATCGGCAATCATGTGGCCGCGCGCCATTTCGTCGAGCGACGCGAGATGCGCGAAGCCCGGGGCGCGAATCTTGAGGCGATACGGCTTGTTGGCACCGTCCGACACGAGGTAGATGCCGAATTCGCCCTTCGGATGCTCGACTGCTGCGTACGCTTCGCCTTCCGGCACGTGAAAACCTTCGGTGAAGAGCTTGAAGTGGTGAATCAAGTCTTCCATGTTGGTCTTCATGCCGACGCGCGACGGCGGTGCAACCTTGTGATTGTCCGTCATCACCGGGCCCGGATTCTTGCGGAGCCACTCAATACACTGTTTCGCGATGCGGATCGATTGGCGCATTTCTTCGACGCGCACCAGATAGCGGTCGTAGCAATCGCCGTTCACGCCGACCGGCACGTCGAAATCCATGCGGTCGTACACTTCGTACGGCTGCTTCTTGCGCAGATCCCATGCGATACCGGAACCGCGCAGCATCGGGCCCGTGAGGCCCATCTGCAGCGCGCGTTCCGGGCTGACGACACCAATCCCGACCAGGCGCTGTTTCCAGATCCGGTTGTCGGTCAGCAGCGTTTCGTATTCGTCGACGCACTTCGGGAAGCGCGTGAAGAAGTCGTCGATGAAGTCGAGCACCGAGCCGCTGCGCGCTTCGTTCATCTTCGCGAGCGCCTTCTCGTTGCGGATCTTCGACGCCTTGTATTGCGGCATTGCGTCGGGCAGGTCGCGGTAGACACCGCCCGGACGGTAGTACGCCGCGTGCATCCGTGCGCCGGACACCGCTTCGTACACGTCCATCAGGTCTTCGCGCTCGCGGAATGCGTACAGGAACACCGCCATCGCGCCGACGTCGAGTGCGTGCGCGCCGATCCACATCAGGTGGTTCAGCACGCGCGTGATTTCGTCGAACAGCACGCGGATGTACTGCGCGCGCTCCGGCACGTCGATGCCGAGCAGACGCTCGATCGCGAGCACGTACCCGTGCTCGTTGACCATCATCGACACGTAGTCGAGACGGTCCATGTAAGGCACGGACTGGATGAAGGTCTTGCTTTCCGCGAGCTTTTCAGTCGCGCGATGCAGCAGGCCGATGTGCGGATCGGCGCGCTGGATGACTTCGCCGTCGAGCTCGAGCACCAGGCGCAGCACGCCGTGCGCTGCCGGGTGCTGCGGGCCGAAGTTGAGGGTGTAGTTCTTGATTTCTGCCATGACGCCCCCTTAATGTTTCAGACCGCCATAGCGATCCTCGCGGATCACGCGCGGCGTGATTTCGCGCGGCTCGATCGTCACCGGCTGGTAGACGACCCGCTTTTCTTCCGGGTCGTAACGCATTTCGACGTAGCCCGACACCGGGAAGTCCTTGCGGAACGGGTGGCCGATGAAGCCGTAGTCGGTGAGGATGCGGCGCAGGTCGGGGTGCCCCTCGAACACGAGGCCGTACAGATCGAACGCTTCGCGCTCGTACCAGTTTGCGGAGGCCCAGATGTCGACGAGCGACGCCACGATCGGCAGATCGTCGTCCGGCGCGAACACGCGCAGGCGCAGGCGCCAGTTGTTCGTGACCGACAGCAGCTGCGATACGGCCGCGAAACGCGGGCCGTCGTACGCACCGTCGCCGTAAGTCTGGTAGTCGACGCCGCAGAGGTCGATCAATTGCTCGAAACGGAGCTTCGGATCGTCGCGCAGCGTCTTTGCGACTTCGAGGTAATCGCTCGCCTTCACGACGAGCGTCAGTTCACCGATCGCTTCGGTGAGGCTCACCACGCGCGCGCCGAGCGCGGCTTCGAGGTTTGCCTTCAGGATCTCGATTTTGCTTGCCATATTGAGGGGACGCTCGGGGCCTTTATTGACGGGCGATGGTGTTGGTGCGGCGGATCTTCGCCTGAAGCTGGATCACGCCGTAGACCAGCGCCTCGGCCGTGGGCGGGCAGCCCGGCACGTAGACGTCGACCGGCACGATCCGGTCGCAGCCGCGGACCACCGAGTACGAGTAGTGGTAGTAGCCACCGCCGTTCGCGCACGACCCCATCGAGATCACCCAGCGCGGCTCGGCCATCTGGTCGTACACGCGGCGCAGTGCGGGCGCCATCTTGTTGCACAGCGTGCCGGCGACGATCATCACGTCCGACTGACGCGGGCTCGGACGGAACACGACTCCGAACCGGTCCAGATCGTAACGGGCCGCGCCCGCGTGCATCATCTCGACGGCGCAACAGGCGAGCCCGAACGTCATCGGCCACAGCGAGCCGGTACGCGTCCAGTTGATCAGCTTGTCAGCCGTCGTGGTGACAAACCCTTCCTTCAAGACCCCTTCGATACTCATTTGCTTTCCACTCCAGACGAGCGACCCAGCGTGGCCGCCCATGCAAACCGGCGATTAACCCCATCACTCCCAGTCGAGACCGCCTTTCTTCCAGATATAGACAAAGCCCAGCAGGAATTCGAGCAGAAAAATCATCATTGCGATGAAACCGGGCCAGCCGATGTCCCGCAGCGCGACGCCCCACGGAAACAGGAATGCGGTTTCGAGATCGAAGATGATGAACAGGATGGCGACGAGGTAGTACCGGACGTCGAATTTCATCCGGGCGTCTTCAAAGGCCTCGAAGCCGCACTCGTATGGTGCGTTCTTCTCGACGTCCGGCTTGTTGGGACCCAGGAGCTTGCCGATGCTGACCAGCGCTATACCTAAACCAGTGCCCACGAGGAGGAACAACAAGACGGGGTAATAGGCTGCGAGGTTCAAGGCAATCCTCTATCGGTTGGTTCTGAGCGTCCGGAGAATACCACTTCCGGCGGAAGGAATCATTTCGGAGTGCAGGCGATCACAAGACAATCGCAAGACATACCCCACAAATGAAAAATGCCAGCCACTAGAAGCGGCTGGCATTGAGTAACTTTGGTGCCGACGGCGAGACTCGAACTCGCACAGCTTTCGCCACTACCCCCTCAAGATAGCGTGTCTACCAATTTCACCACGTCGGCACTGCATGCAACTCGGGTTGTGCTGCTAGTTCCCGCGAATCGCTTCAAGAATTAAATTCTAACCCGAGTTCCAGATTTGTTCAACGCACAA
This sequence comes from Burkholderia sp. SIMBA_062, assembly GCF_046534765.1. Taxonomy (NCBI): domain Bacteria; kingdom Pseudomonadati; phylum Pseudomonadota; class Betaproteobacteria; order Burkholderiales; family Burkholderiaceae; genus Burkholderia; species Burkholderia sp. SIMBA_062. The sequence continues at coordinate 218,980 of NZ_JAWRYD010000010.1, read as the reverse complement.
ACGCAAAAAAATCGACTTTTTATTTCGGGACATCCTGGCCCGGCGCGCTCGCGGCCGAAGCCGCGGCAGCGGACGCCGCGACGGCCGGCGCCGACGCTGCGGGCGCCGATGCCGGGGCCGTCGCTGCCGCGCCGAGCACGCCTGCCGACGGCGTCGACTTGTACGAGCCGAGGTACGTCAGCGCGAGCGTCGCGACAAAGAAGATCGTGGCCAGCACGCCCGTCGTGCGCGACAGGAAGTTCGCCGAGCCCGTCGCACCGAACAGGCTGCCCGACGCGCCGCTGCCGAATGCGGCGCCCATGTCGGCACCCTTGCCGTGCTGCAGCAGCACGAGCCCAATCACACCCAGTGCAGACAGCACCTGCACGACAATAATCAGCGTCTTGAATAACAGCATCACACCCACCCGATTGGATCAGGCGACCGGACCAACCGGCCGCCATCATGGTTCAATTCGACCCCGGACCGCTCAACGTGCGGCCCGGCAGATCGCCAGGAAATCTTCCGCCTTCAGCGACGCGCCGCCGATCAGGCCGCCGTCGATGTCCGGCTGCGCGAACAGCTCTTCCGCGTTGTCCGGCTTCACGCTGCCGCCATACAGCACCGACACGTCCGCCGCGCCCTTCGCCGCGAGACGCGCACGCAGGAACGCGTGCACATCCTGCGCCTGCGCCGACGTCGCGCTCTTGCCCGTACCGATCGCCCAGACCGGCTCGTACGCGACGACGATGCGGGCTGCTTCGTCAGCCGTCAGCACGGCCAGCACGGCGTCGAGCTGAGCACCGACCACCTGCTCGGTCGCGCCCGCTTCACGCTCGTCGAGCGTTTCGCCGACGCACACCACAGGCGTGAGGCCTGCCGCGAGCGCGCGCTGCGTCTTCGCCGCGACGGTCTCGTTGCGCTCGCCGTGATACGCGCGACGCTCCGAGTGACCGACGATCGCATAATGCGCACCGAACTCCGCCACCATCGCGGCAGCCACTTCGCCGGTGAACGCGCCCTGCTCGTGCGCGGACACGTCCTGCGCGCCGAACGCGACACGGCCAGCGCCGAGCTGCGCCTGAACCTGCGCGAGGTACGGGAACGGCACGCACACGCCGATCGACGTTTCAGCCGCCACCGCGCCCGCGCCTTGCACTACTTCATTCAGCAACGCCTGGTTGCCGGCCAGCCGGCCATGCATCTTCCAGTTGCCTATCACTCGCTTTGTTCGTTGTTTCGACATCGTGTCTGTCTCGTCACTATCGTGTCATTAACGTACCGGAAACCGGCCGTCAGGCTGGATCTGGCGAAGCAAACCCGCGATTTTACTGCGCGCGGCTTGAACCGGTCAAACCGCGCATGTCAAGTCCGGCGGCACGGACCGTCAGGCGGTCGTACCCCAATCGAGCACGATCTTGCCGATATGCTCGCCGCTCTCCATCAGCGCATGCGCCTGCGCGGCCTCGCCGGCTGGCAGCACACGGTAGATGACGGGCTTGATGCGGCCGTCCGCGAGCAGCGGCCAGACGCGCGCCTTCAGTTGTGCAGCGATGCGCGCCTTGAACTCGACCGGACGCGGACGCAGCGTCGAACCCGTCACCGTCAGCCGGCGACGCAGGATCTCGTTCAGGTTGACCTCGGCCTTCGCGCCGCCGAGCAGCGCGATCAGCACCAGGCGGCCGCCATCCGCGAGCGCGGACAGCTCGCGCGGCACATACGAACCGGCCACCATGTCGAGAATCACGTCGACGCCGCGATCGTGCGTCAGCGACTTCACGACTTCGACGAAGTCGTCGGTCTTGTAGTTGATCGCGCGTTCGGCGCCGAGCGCCTCGCACGCACGACACTTGTCGGCGTTGCCGGCCGTCGCGAACACGCGGAAGCCGAGCGCGTGCGCGATTTGGATCGCCGTCACGCCGATGCCGCTCGAGCCGCCCTGCACGAGCAGCGTTTCCTGCTCACCGCCTTCGCCCGCGCCCAGCAACGCACGGTCGAACACATTGCTCCACACGGTGAAGAACGTTTCGGGCAACGACGCGGCTTCGATGTCGGTCAGCCCGTCAGGCACCGGCAGACATTGCGGCAACGGCGCGAGCGCATATTCCGCGTAGCCGCCGCCCGCGAGCAGCGCGCAGACGCGGTCACCGAGCTTCAGGCCGAACGGGTTCAGCGCGGCATCCGACAGGTCGCCGCCGACGATCTCGCCCGCGACCTCGAGGCCCGGCAGATCAGAGGCGCCCGGCGGCGGCGCATACGCGCCCTTGCGCTGGAAGACATCCGGCCGATTCACGCCGGAAGCCGCCACCTTGATCAGCACTTCGCCGCGCTTCGGTTCGGGGCGCGGACGCTCCGCGAGCTTCAGCACGTCAGGGGCGCCGAATTCGGTGATTTCGATGGCTTTCATGGTGGTCGCTCCAGGATCGGAATCGGGGGCGCATCCGTGCGCGGCACGGGCGCCTCGCCGGCGCTGCTGCGCCGCGCAACGATGCTACAGAAAAAACGGCCGGCGCGCTTTCGCACGGCCGGCCGTTCTCACGCCCTTGCGCTTACTGCTGCGGCGGCGTATCCGACTGCGACGCCGCTGCTTCGTTCAGCAGCGCCTTCGCCGACAGACGCACGCGACCCTTCTCGTCCGTCTGGATCACCTTGACCTTCACCTGCTGGCCTTCCTTCAGGTAGTCGTTGATGTCCTTCACGCGCTCGTTGACGATTTCCGAGATGTGCAGCAGGCCATCCTTGCCCGGCAGCAGGTTCACGATCGCGCCGAAATCGAGCAGCTTGAGCACCGTGCCTTCGTACACCTGGCCGACTTCGATCTCGACCGTGATGTTCTCGATGCGCTTCTTCGCTTCGGCCATGCCTTCGCTGCTCGTGCTCGCGATCGTCACGACGCCGTCATCGGAGATGTCGATGGTCGTGCCCGTTTCTTCCGTCAGCGCGCGGATCACCGAACCGCCCTTGCCGATCACGTCGCGGATCTTTTCCGGGTTGATCTTGATCGTGATCATGCGCGGCGCGAATTCCGACAGCTGCGTGTTCGCACCCGAGACCGCCGACGTCATCTTGCCGAGGATGTGCATGCGGCCTTCCTTCGCCTGCGCGAGCGCGACCTGCATGATTTCCTTCGTGATGCCCTGGATCTTGATGTCCATCTGCAGCGCCGTCACGCCTTGCTCCGTGCCGGCCACCTTGAAGTCCATGTCGCCGAGGTGATCTTCGTCGCCGAGGATGTCGGTCAGCACCGCGAACTTGTTGCCTTCGAGGATCAGGCCCATCGCGATACCCGCGACGTGCGCCTTCATCGGCACGCCGGCGTCCATCAGCGCGAGGCAGCCGCCGCACACCGACGCCATCGACGACGAACCGTTCGACTCGGTGATTTCCGACACGACGCGGATCGAGTAGCCGAACTCGTCGGCGCTCGGCAGGCACTTGACCAGCGCGCGCTTCGCGAGACGGCCGTGGCCGATTTCGCGGCGCTTCGGCGAACCGACGCGGCCCGTTTCGCCGGTCGCGAACGGGGGCATGTTGTAGTGGAGCATGAAGCGCTCGCGGTATTCGCCTTCGAGCGCGTCGATGATCTGCTCGTCACCCTTCGTGCCGAGCGTCGCGACGACGAGCGCCTGCGTTTCGCCACGCGTGAACAGCGCCGAACCGTGGGTGCGCGGCAGCACGCCGGTGCGGATCTCGATCGGACGCACGGTGCGCGTGTCGCGACCGTCGATGCGCGGCTCGCCGTTCAGGATCTGCGAACGGACGATCTTCGCTTCGATGTCGAACAGGACGTTGCCGACGGTGGCCTTGTCGGCCGCGACCGTGCCGGCCGCCAGTGCGTCTGCCTCGAGCTTCGCCGAGGTCGCCGCGTAGACTTCCTTCAGCTTCGTCGAACGCGCTTGCTTGTCGCGCAGCTGGTAAGCGGCGAGCAGATCGCCGTGCGCCAGTTCCGTCACGCGCGCGATCAGCGCCTCGTTCTTCGGTGCCGGCTGCCAGTCCCACTCGGGCTTGCCGCCTTCGCGCACGAGTTCGTGGATCGCGTCGATCGCCGTCTGCATCTGCTCGTGGCCGAACACGACCGCACCCAGCATCACGTCTTCCGGCAGTTGATCGGCTTCCGATTCGACCATCAGCACCGCGCGCTCCGTACCGGCGACGACGAGGTCGAGGCTCGATGCCTTGAGCTGGTCACGCGTCGGGTTCAGCACGTATGCGTTGTCGATGTACGCCACGCGCGCGGCACCGACCGGACCGTTGAACGGCAGGCCCGACACGGCGAGCGCGGCCGACGCGCCGATCAGCGCGGGGATGTCCGCCGGTATTTCCGGGTTCACGGACAGCACGTGGATCACGACCTGCACTTCGTTGTAGAAGCCTTCCGGGAACAGCGGACGCAGCGGACGGTCGATCAGGCGCGACGTCAGCGTCTCGTGTTCCGACGGACGGCCTTCGCGACGGAAGAAGCCGCCCGGGATCTTGCCGGCCGAGTAGGTCTTTTCGAGGTAGTCGACGGTCAGCGGGAAGAAATCCTGGCCCGGCTTCGCCGACTTCGCGCCGACGACGGTTGCCAGCACGACGGTGTCTTCCACGTCGACGATCACGGCACCGCTCGCCTGGCGTGCGACTTCACCGGTTTCGAGGCGGACCTTGTGCTGGCCCCACTGGAATTCCTTCACGACCTTGTTGAACATGGACATGGTTGCTCCTTTGAATTCATTCATTTCATTCGCCGCACGGGCCATCCCGCGCGGCGGCGTCCCGACCGAATCACCCGGAGCAAGGTGTGTTTTTTATGCCATTCCAGCGCGACGCTCACTGAGCGACGCGCTGGAATGACACAAATCCCGACCCCGGTATCAGCCGTTCCGGCAGTCCGGCAAGCGCGTGCCGAACAACCTGCGGTGCGCGTGACGCTACGCACCGCGCAAAAACAAAATGCCTGCATCAGCGGACTGACACAGGCATCTTGCTGGCGGCAATCGCCTCGATTACTTACGCAGACCCAGCTTCTCGATCAGCGCGCGGTAACGGTCGGCATCCTTGCCCTTGAGGTAGTCGAGCAGCTTGCGGCGGCGGCTCACCATGCGCAGCAGGCCGCGACGGCTGTGGTGATCCTTCGCGTGGGTCTTGAAGTGACCCGTCAGTTCGACGATACGTGCGGTCAGCAGTGCGACCTGGACTTCGGGCGAACCCGTGTCGTTGGTACCACGGGCGAACTGAGCAACGACTTCCGACTTCTTGATATCTGCAACAGACATGTGATTTCCTTGGTTTCCTACTTGCTAACTGAACAGGCGGACACGGAAGAATGGCCGTGCCGTGACTTACAACCGGCGGGCATTGTAACACAACTGCACGCCGTTCCATCGCCTCCTGTCACGGGCGCCTCATCGAGCAGGTCGACGGCATCGGCGTACGCTGGGCGGGCACCGCGAGGACCGTCCGGAAGCCGTAGCCCGAGCCCTCGTTGTCGAAGCGCACGCCCGGCGTGCCGGCCTTGTCCATTTCCATCACATAAAGGGGCTGAATCAACTGGTGGTCCCGCGCGCGCATCATCGATGGGTGGAAGCCGTCGTCGAACGACAGTCCCTCCAGCGCGCGCGCCACCGCGACCGGGTCGGCCGAACCGGCGCGGGTCATCGCCGCCGCGAGCACTTCGATCATCAGGCTCATGCGCCGCACCGGATAGTCGTCCTGCGCCGCGGGGAAACGGGCCCGGAACGCGCGGTAGAACGCGTCCGACTTCGCGCCGCCGGCGTTCGGATGCCAGTCCGCGACGGCGATCACCCGCCCGACGCCGGCGTCGCCGAGCGCGGCCGGCGCGCCGAGGCTGTTGCCGTAGAACGTATAGAACTTCGCGTTCAGCCCCTGCTCGCGCGCCGCCTTCACCAGCAGCGTGAGATCGTTGCCCCAGTTGCCGGTCACGACGGCGTCCGCGCCGCTCGCCCGGATCTTCGCGATGTATGGCGAGAAATCCTTGATGCGGCCGATCGGATGGAATTCGTCGCCGGCGATCGTCACGTCGGGGCGCCGTTCGGCCAGCGCCTGCCGCGCGAGCGTGCTGACGTCATGGCCGAAGCTGTAGTCCTGGTTCAGCAGGTAGACCTTGCGCAGCGCGCGGTCGCGCGCCATCAGGTCCGCCAGCGCCGCCATCCGCATCCCCGCGTGCGCATCGAAACGGAAATGCCAGAAGCTGCAGCGTGCGCCGGTCAGCGCCGGATCGTCGGCCGAATAGTTCACGAACAGCATCCGGCTGTCCGGATTGCGCGCGTTCAGCTTGTCGAGCGACGCGACGAGCGCGGCCGCGACCGCCGAACTGTTGCCCTGCGCGACGAAGCCGATGTGCCGGTCCGCCGCCGCGCGCAACTGCACGAGCGCCTCTTCCGGGCTGCCCTTGCTGTCGAGCACGACGAGTTCGAGCGGATGCGCGCCATCGTGCAGCTTCACGCCGCCCGCCGCATTGACCTGCTCGACGCCGAAGCGCAGGTTGCGCTCGACCGCCGCGCCCGCATTCGCGAACGGGCCCGACATTCCTTCGATCAGCGCGATCCGCACCGGCTCGCCTGCCGCGAATGCGGACGACGCCAGCGTCCACCCCGCGCTCAATGCGAGCGCGCACCGTTTCCATCGCTGCATCAGCTACCTGCCCTTCAATCTGTCCGAGAAGCGCGGATCATAGGCCGCGGGCGCTGCCGCCGGCAAGCGCGGTGCGACACCGCGCCCCGACGGCACACCGCGTGCGATCCGCACCGATTTTTTCGGCACGACGCGCCGGCGCGCGCCGTCCGTGATACAACTGGACGGTCAGAGAGTTCTGGAGAATCCGATGCGCATTCGCATTCCCATGCGCCTGCCGGTACTGGTCGCCTGCGCGGCGGCACTGCTCGCCGGCTGCGCGCAACCGTGGCAGCAATACCAGGCCGGCCAGGACGAGTCGGCGATCGTGGCGCGCATGGGGCCGCCGCGCGAAATCTACGACCTGCCGGGCGGCGGCAAGCGCCTGATGTGGCCGACCCAGCCGATGGGCGAGATCACCGTCGCGGCCGATGTCGACGCGGCCCACCGCATCGTCAACGTGCGCCAGGTGCTGCAGCCGAGCGAATTCTATCGCGCGGAAATCGGCAAGTGGACCAAGACCGACGTGCTCGTGAATTTCGGCCGCCCGGTCGAGACGTCCTACTTCCCGTTGATGAAGCGCGAGGTGTGGACCTACCGCTATCTCGAAGACAACGTCTGGTACATGATGTACAGCTTCTACTTCGATCCGCAGGGCATCCTGCGCACGACGCAGAAAACGCCGGATCCGCTGCACGATCCCGACCGCCGCAATATGTTCTGACCGATTACGCATTTACCTGCAATTTTCGCAATGGCCATTCACGAATTATTGCGTGAATGGCCATTTCATTTTTTCCGTCATATTCGATTAATTCGCAATCGCGCACGGCAATCCTTTCCGATTGATGGCGCTCGGCAAGCGATCCCGCGAAACTCCGCTCCATACGGCCGCCGGCGGGAAACAGGCATATGGGATGCATCTCACGCGTCGCATTGGTGCATTTCGATGCACCTCGCCCGATCCAGTTGAAACAATTTGTATCAGTGGCACCCGGCGTTAGGGCATACCCCTAATATCAGTCGAAATTGAACCTTTCAGTTCAGAAAGGATCCTATTGCTCCGCTTCGTCCCGTATTTGTTTGCCATTTGTTTTTCCTTTACCGGAAAGGAGTCCTTATGAACCGCCCCAAGAGCATGCTGGTCGCCAACATCGCCTGGGCCCGCGAGACGCGTGAACACACGCCCGGCTTCTTCGACGCGCTCGCGCGCGGACAGAACCCGCGCGTGCTGTGGATCGGCTGCGCCGACAGCCGGGTGCCGGCCGAAACCATCACGCACAGCGTGCCCGGCGAGCTGTTCGTCCATCGCAACATCGCCAACCTGTTCCATCCCGACGACGACAATTCCGCCAGCGTGCTCGAATACGCCGTGCGCGTGCTCGAAGTCGACCACGTGATCGTGTGCGGCCACTACGGGTGCGGCGGCGTGCGCGCATCGTTGCTGCCGCCGCCCGCCGACCTGCCGCACGTCGCGCGCCGCATCGCGCCGCTTTGCGCGCTCGCGCGACGCCATCGCGACTCGCTCGACGGACTCGACGACACGACCGCCGCCGATCGCCTGGCCGAGCTGAACGTGCTCGAACAGGTGCGGCTGCTGCGCGCGTCGCCGATCGTGCACGGCCGGCAGCGGCCGCCGCTCGTGCACGGCTGGATCTTCTCGCTCGCCGATGGCCGCCTGAAGGAACTCGACTCCGGCTATGCGGCACCGCCGGCCGAAGCCGAACCGGAACATGTCGCCACGGCCGCCGCACTCGGCTGACCCGGGCACTCCCCCAACGCTACGAAATCGCCCAACCATGAAACTGAACGAGCGCCTGTCCACCCTGCCGCGCGACATCATCGCCGGCATCGTCGTTTTCCTCGTCGCGCTGCCGCTGTGTCTCGGCATCGCCAATGCGTCCGGTGTCGAGCCGTTTGCCGGGCTCGTGTCCGGCATCGTCGGCGGCATCGTCGTCGCGCTGCTGAGCGGCTCGTCGCTGTCGGTCAGCGGGCCTGCCGCCGGCCTCGTCGTGATCGTCGTCGAAGGGATCGCGCAACTCGGCAGCTTCTCCGCGTTCCTGCTCGCGGTGCTGCTGTCCGGCGTGCTGCAGTTCGGCTTCGGCATGCTGCGTGCCGGCCGCTTCGCCGCCTATGTGCCGTCGCCCGTCATCAAGGGCATGCTCGCGGCGATCGGCCTGCTGCTGATCCTGAAGCAGATTCCGTTCGCCTTCGGCCTTGGCGGCTCGGCCGCGCAATCGTTTGCATCATGGGCGGCCCTGCCGACCGCCTGGGCCGCCACGGCCATCGCGCTCGCGTCGCTCGGGTTGCTGATCGCCTGGGATACGCCGGCGCTCAAGCGCTTTGCCTGGGTGCGCTCGGTGCCCGCGCCGCTCGCGGTCGTCGTGTTCGGCATCGGCGCCACGCTGGTGCTCGGCGCCTTTATGCCGTCGGTCGCGCTGGGTGCCGCGCATCGCGTCACGTTGCCCGAGCTCGAATCGTTCGCGGCGCTCGCGGCATCGCTGAAGCACGCCGAGCTCGGCCCGAACTTCGCGCAGCTCGTCAATCCGGACGTATGGCGCGTCGCGATCACGCTCGCGGTCGTCGCGAGCCTCGAAACGCTGCTGAGCCTGGAGGCGGTCGAGCAGATCGATCCGAAGCGCCGGCCGACCCAGCCGGACCGCGAACTGAAGGCGCAGGGCGTCGGCAATCTCGTTGCGGGCGCGGTCGGCGGGCTGCCGATCACGTCGGTGATCGTGCGCAGCTCGGTCAACGTGAACGCGGGGGCGCAGAGCCGGATGTCGGCGATCGTGCACGGGATCCTGCTGCTCGCCAGCGTGTTCGCGCTCACCGGGCTGATCAACCTGATCCCGCTCGCGAGCCTCGCGGCCATCCTGATCCACACCGGCTTCAAGCTCGCGAAACCGGCGCTGTTCCGCTCGGTGCTGAAGCAGGGTCCGGCCGCGTTCGTGCCGTTCGCCGCGACGATCGCGGGCGTGCTGGCGGTCGACCTGCTGTTCGGCATCGCGCTCGGCCTCGCATGCAGCGTGCTGGCGGTCGCGGTGGCGAACCTGAAGAGCCCGGTCACGCTCGCGCAGCACGACGATCACTTCCTGCTGTCGTTCCGCAAGGACGTGTCGTTCCTCGGCAAGGTGCAGGTCAAGCATCACCTGCGGCACATTCCGGACCGCGCGGCCGTGATCATCGACGCGACGCGCGCCGACTACATCGACCACGACGTGCTCGAACTGCTCGATGCGTTCGTCGCCGATGCGCCGCGGCGCGGGATCATGGTGGAATTCCGCCGCCGCAGCCCGGCGGCCCGCCCGGCCGCGCGCCGCTGGCTGTTTCGCGCACCGGCCGCCGAATGAGCGGCGCATGAAAAAACGCCCCGGGCGGCACAGGGCCGCACGGGGCGTTTCGCGCGCTCCACGCGCAGCGCTTACGAGCGCTGCGGGTTGAGCTTGTCGTCCTTCGAGTGCAGCTTGTTCAGCGCGGCGATGTACGCCTTCGCGGAAGCCGCGACGATATCGGGGTCGGTGCCGACGCCGTTGACGATCCGCCCGCTCTTCGACAGCCGCACCGTCACTTCGCCCTGCGCCTGCGTACCGGTCGTGATCGCGTTCACCGAGTACAGCAGCAGTTCCGAACCGCTGCCGACTTCGCTCTCGATCGCGTTGAACGTCGCGTCGACGGGGCCGTTGCCACGTGCGTCGCCGGTCACTTCCCGGCCGTCGAGCGCGAACACGACCTTGGCCTGCGGCTGCTCGCCGGTTTCCGAGCGCTGCGACAGCGACACGAACTTGTAGTGCTCCTGCTCCTGCGCGAACGCCGACTCCTCGGAGACGATCGCGATGATGTCTTCGTCGAAAATCTCGGACTTGCGGTCGGCCAGATCCTTGAAGCGCATGAACGCCGCGTTCAGTTCGGTTTCGCTGTCGAGCGACACGCCGAGCTCCTGCAGGCGCTGCTTGAACGCATTGCGTCCCGACAGCTTGCCGAGCACGATCTTGTTCGCGGTCCAACCCACGTCTTCCGCGCGCATGATCTCGTACGTGTCGCGCGCCTTCAGCACGCCGTCCTGATGGATGCCCGACGCGTGCGCAAAGGCGTTCGCGCCAACCACGGCCTTGTTCGGCTGCACGACGAAACCGGTGATCTGCGACACGAGCTTCGACGTCGGGACGATCTGCGTGGTGTCGATGCCGACGTCGAGGCCGAAATAGTCCTTGCGGGTCTTCACGGCCATCACGATTTCCTCGAGCGACGTGTTGCCCGCGCGCTCGCCGAGACCGTTGATCGTGCACTCCACCTGCCGCGCTCCGCCGATCTTCACGCCGGCGAGCGAGTTCGCCACCGCCATCCCGAGGTCGTTGTGGCAATGCACGGAGAAGATCGCCTTGTCCGAGTTCGGAATGCGTTCGCGCAGCGTCTTCACGAGGTTGCCGTAGAGTTCCGGCACGCCGTAGCCGACCGTGTCGGCGATGTTGATCGTCGTCGCCCCTTCGGCGATCACGGCTTCCAGCACGCGGCACAGGAAGTCGAGATCCGAACGGCTGCCGTCTTCCGGCGAGAATTCGACGTTGTCGGTGAACTTGCGCGCGAAGCGCACGGCGAGGCGCGCCTGCTCGAACACCTGGTCCGGCGTCATCCGCAGCTTCTTCTCCATGTGCAGCGGCGACGTCGCGATGAACGTGTGGATCCGCGCACTATTGGCCGGCTTCAACGCGTCGGCCGCGCGCTGGATGTCCTTGTCGTTGGCGCGCGCCAGCGAGCAGATCGTGCTGTCCTTCACGAGACCGGCGATCGTGTGGATCGCGTCGAAGTCGCCGTTCGAGCTGGCCGCGAAGCCGGCCTCGATCACGTCGACCTTCATCCGCTCGAGATGCTTCGCGATGCGGATTTTCTCTTCCTTCGTCATCGACGCGCCGGGCGATTGTTCACCGTCACGCAACGTCGTATCGAAAATGATCAGCTTGTCTGTCATGGGGGGCTCCAGGGCTTTTTATACGGGAATCAAACGTAATGAGATCGCGCCACCGCTGGCGACGCTCAACAACAGACGAGGCTTGACGGGGGGGCGAGAACGGTCAGCGCGGCAGGCGCGCCAAAGCTAGCGCGCGTAGCGGCGCACCGGCTAGAAGGAGGGAGAGGCGGGAAAATGCAGTCATGCCAAAGACTATAGCGGCATTCCGCAAGGTGCGCAATCGGACGGCACCCGCGAGACCGGGCCGCGCGATGCGAGAAAGGGGCACATGAAAACGGCGGCCGCGAGGCCGCCGTTTCGGTTTCCGGGCAAGTTGCGCGTCAGTGATCGCGCTGCGACGAGCGTGCGGGATTCGCCCGCCCGCGGATGGCCATGTAGGCCCAGAACACATAGCCGGACAGCCCGTACAGCACGAACAGGCAGAACAGCATCAGCGGCGGATCGGACGACACGAGCACGAACGCGACGACGACCAGCAGGATCGCCGCGAACGGCACGCGGTGCCGCACGTCGAGCGCCTTGCCGCTGTAGAACGGCGCGTTCGATACCATCGTCACGCCCGCGTAGATCGTCAGCACGAACGCGACCCACGGCAGCCAGCCGAGCTTCATCGGCACGCGGTTGTCGGTCGCGAGCCAGACGAAGCCGGCGATCAGCGCGGCGGCGGCCGGGCTCGGCAATCCCTGGAAGAAGCGCTTGTCGACGACGCCGATGTTGGTGTTGAAGCGCGCGAGGCGCAGCGCGGCGCCCGAGCAGTAGACGAACGCGGCGAGCCAGCCCCAGCGGCCGAGATCCTTCAGCACCCATTCGTACATCACGAGCGCAGGCGCGACGCCGAACGACACCATGTCCGACAGGCTGTCGAACTGTTCGCCGAACGCGCTTTGCGTATGCGTCATCCGTGCGACGCGCCCGTCCATCCCGTCGAGCACCATCGCGACGAAGATCGCGATCGCGGCGATCTCGAAGCGCACGTTCATCGCCTGCACGACCGCGAAGAAACCGCAGAACAGCGCGGCGGTCGTGAACGCGTTCGGCAGCAGGTAGATGCCGCGCGTCTTCAGGAACCGCTGGCGCGCGGCGCGGCGGCTTTCCGGCACCGGATCGGGCGCCATTATCTTGTTGCGGCGGAACGGGCGTGGCGTCTGGCTGGAGCCGTTGCGCGGCCGGCGCGGTTTGAATGCGGCCATCGTGCGCTCCGCCGGTTACTGTTCGAGCTCGGCGAGGATCGTCGACGACGCGTAGACCTTCTCGCCGATCGACACCTTCGCGCGGCTGCCGAGCGGCAGGTACACGTCGACGCGCGAACCGAAGCGGATGAAACCGTAGCGCTGGCCCCGCGACAGCGGCTCGCCGGCGCGCACGTAGCAGAGGATCCGGCGCGCGACGAGGCCGGCGATCTGCACGGCGGTAACCGTCTTGCCGCTCGCCGTCTGGATCACGAGCGCATTGCGCTCGTTCTCGGTCGACGCCTTGTCGATTGCCGCGTTCAGGAACGCGCCCGGGAAGTACTCGACCTTGGTGACCGCGCCGTCGACCGGCGAACGCTGCGAATGGACATTGAAGACATTCATGAACACGCTGATCTTCAGCGCTTCGCGGTTCGCGTACGGATCCTGCGTGGTCTCGACCGCGACGATGCGGCCGTCCGCCGGACACAGCACCGCGTTCGGCTGCGCGGGAATCGGGCGCTGCGGATCGCGGAAGAACTGGACGACGAAGACGAGCAGCAGCCAGAACGGCCACGCGAAGCCGAAGCCCCCGACGGCGTGGATCAACAGCGCGATGACGGCTGCAATCGCGATGAACGGCCAGCCTTCGCGCGCGATGATCGGATGAGGATAGTTCATGGATTCGTTCTGTGTTCGGTGAATTGCAAAGCCCGTAGGATAGCAAAAGCCGCCCGGGGCACTACTGCCTTCGGGCGGCTTTTTGATGCCGACCCTCCACTCGAAGGGCCGGAACGGCACGCAATGCTTAGTTCTTCGTCTGGTCGACGAGCTTGTTCTTCGCGATCCACGGCATCATCGCACGCAGCTTCGCGCCGACCTGCTCGATCTGGTGCTCGGCCGTCAGGCGGCGACGCGACTGCAGCGTCGGGGCGCCTGCCTTGTTCTCGAGGATGAAGCTCTTCGCATACTCGCCCGTCTGGATGTCGGTCAGGCACTGCTTCATCGCCTTCTTGGTCTCTTCCGTGACGACGCGCGGGCCCGTCACGTACTCGCCGTACTCGGCGTTGTTCGAGATCGAGTAGTTCATGTTCGCGATGCCGCCTTCGTAGATCAGGTCGACGATCAGCTTCAGCTCGTGCAGGCACTCGAAGTACGCCATTTCCGGCGCGTAGCCGGCTTCGACCAGCGTCTCGAAACCTGCCTTGATCAGCTCGACGGTACCGCCGCACAGCACGGCCTGCTCGCCGAACAGGTCGGTTTCGGTCTCTTCGCGGAAGTTCGTCTCGATGATGCCGGCACGGCCGCCGCCGTTCGCTGCCGCGTACGACAGCGCGATGTCGCGTGCCGCGCCCGACTTGTTCTGCGCAACCGCGATCAGGTGCGGCACGCCGCCACCTTGCGAGTACGTGCCGCGCACGGTGTGGCCCGGCGCCTTCGGCGCGATCATGATCACGTCGAGGTCGGCACGCGGGATCACCTGGCCGTAGTGGACGTTGAAGCCGTGTGCGAATGCCAGCGCCGCGCCCTGCTTGATGTTCGCGTGCACTTCCTTCGCGTACACGTCGGCGATCTGCTCGTCCGGCAGCAGCATCATGACGACGTCCGCGCCCTTCACCGCTTCAGCGACTTCCTTGACTGACAGGCCTGCGTTTTCGGCCTTGCTCCACGACGCGCCGTCCTTGCGAAGGCCGACCGTCACGTTTACGCCGCTTTCCTTCAGGTTCAGTGCGTGCGCATGGCCTTGCGAGCCGTAGCCGATGATCGTGACTTGCTTGCCCTTGATGAGGGAGAGGTCGGCGTCTTTGTCGTAGAAAACGTTCATGATGGGTTCCTTCGCTAATTCAAAAATTCAACAATTCGTTCGGATTGGGTACTGCGGGCCGGGACATGACGGCGCACCCGGCGTGCCTCTTCGGCATTACACCTTCAGGATGCGCTCGCCGCGTCCGATGCCGGAGCTGCCGGTACGCACGGTCTCTAGGATCGCGCTGGCGTCCAGCCCCTGGATGAATGCGTCGAGCTTGTCGCTCGCGCCCGTCAATTCGATCGTGTAGGTCTTTTCGGTCACGTCGATGATGCGGCCGCGGAAAATGTCCGACATCCGCTTCATTTCTTCGCGCTCCTTGCCCACTGCACGTACCTTGATCAGCATCAGCTCGCGTTCGATGTGTGCACCGTCGGTCAGGTCCACCACTTTCACCACCTCGATCAGGCGGTTCAGATGCTTCGTGATCTGTTCGATCACGTCGTCCGAGCCAATGGAAACGATGGTCAGCCGCGACAGCGATTGGTCTTCGGTCGGCGCCACCGTCAAGGTTTCGATGTTGTAGCCGCGTGCGGAAAACAGACCGACCACGCGCGACAGCGCGCCCGGTTCGTTTTCCAGCAGGACGGAAATGATGTGTCTCATGTTCGCTTCTTCCAGAATGTGTCCGTGTCGATTCACTCGCGCCGCGCGCCGCCCGATGCCGCACCGCCCTTCGTGAAGGCGGCCGCCTCGGCCCCGGCGCGCGTCGCGCCGTTACAGATCTTCCGATCCGAGCAGCATCTCGGTGATGCCCTTGCCGGCCTGTACCATCGGCCAGACGTTTTCGGTCGGATCGGTCTGGAAATCGAGAAACACGGTGCGGTCCTTCAGGCGCAACGCTTCCTTCAGCGCCGGCTCCACATCCGAAGTCTTTTCGATCCGCATGCCGACATGGCCGTACGCTTCGGCGAGCTTCACGAAATCGGGCAGCGCATCCATGTACGAATGCGAATAGCGCTTGCTGTATTCGATCTGCTGCCACTGGCGGACCATGCCGAGATAGCGGTTGTTCAGCGAAATGATCTTCACGGGCGTGTCGTACTGCAGGCAGGTCGACAGTTCCTGGATGCACATCTGGATCGAGCCTTCGCCCGTGATGCACAGCACGTCGTCGTCCGGGTGCGCCATCTTGACGCCCATCGCTGCCGGCAGGCCGAAGCCCATCGTGCCGAGGCCGCCGGAGTTGATCCAGCGACGCGGCTTGTTGAAACGGTAGAACTGCGCGGCCCACATCTGGTGCTGGCCGACGTCCGAGCACACGAACGCGTTGCCGTCCGTCAGCTCCCACGCCTTCTCGACCACGTACTGCGGCTTGATGATCTCGCTTTCGCGGTCGTACTTCAGGCAGTCCTTCGCGCGCCAGCCCTCGATGTCCTTCCACCATTGCGCGAGCGCGTCGGTGTCGGGGCCATGCTCGGCCGTCTGCAACTGCTCGATCAGCTCCTTCAGCACTTCCTTCACGTCGCCGACGATCGGGATGTCGACCTTCACGCGCTTCGAGATCGACGACGGGTCGATGTCGATGTGGATGATCTTGCGCGGACGCGACGCGAAGTGCGCCGGGTCGCCGATCACGCGATCGTCGAAGCGGGCGCCGATCGCGATCAGCACGTCACAGTGCTGCATCGCCATGTTCGCTTCGTAGGTGCCGTGCATGCCGAGCATGCCGAGGAATTTCTTGTCCGACGCACGATAGCCGCCGAGGCCCATCAGCGTGTTCGTGACCGGGTAGCCGAGCAGGTCGGCGAACTGGTTCAGTTCGCGCGCCGCGTCGGCGAGGATGATGCCGCCGCCCGTGTAGATGTACGGACGCTTCGCCGACAGCAGCAACGACACGGCCTTGCGGATCTGACCCGAATGGCCTTTCGTGACGGGGTTGTACGAGCGCAGCGACACGCTCTTGACCGGCTCATACTGGCACGGCGTCTTGGAGATGTCTTTCGGGATGTCGATCAGCACCGGGCCCGGACGGCCGGTGCGCGCGATGTAGAACGCCTTCTTGACGGTTTCCGCGAGGTCGCGCACGTCCTTCACGAGGAAGTTGTGCTTCACGCAGGGACGCGTGATGCCGACGGTGTCGCATTCCTGGAACGCGTCCTGGCCGATCGCGGCGGTCGGCACCTGGCCGCTGATCACGACCATCGGGATCGAATCCATGTAGGCCGTCGCGATGCCGGTCACCGCATTGGTGACACCGGGGCCGGACGTCACGAGACAGACGCCGACGTTGCCGGTGGAACGCGCATACGCATCGGCTGCGTGCACGGCCGCCTGTTCGTGGCGCACCAGCACGTGCTGAATCTTGTCCTGCTTGTACAGCTCGTCGTAGATGTAGAGAACCGAGCCGCCGGGGTAGCCCCAGATGAATTCGACTTTTTCGTCGGCCAGTGCCTTCATGAGCACGGTACCGCCAATGGAGTCGCTATCGGGAGGGGAAAGGGGTTCCGACGTGGAGAATTCCGCGCTGGGCATGTTCATTTCGACCTTTCGAATTTTCGGCAAAAAATTGATCGGGTGCTCTCTGCCGGGCTTGTGGCTCGGGTTCAAGCGGCGCGTCCAGTTTGAAGGGCGGGCTTCTTGGGCCAGCCTCAAATGAGACCATCACTTCATGTTGCGAATCGTTGACGATAGCCGGTCATGATTGGGTCGTCAAGCAAAATATCCCGCAGCGCATCATGGCCGCCGCCCCGCGGCCCGCGGACGCGGCTCGCGCGCAACGTGGCGTGCCGTAAGCGGTGCCAAGTTGCGCGAAAATTTGTTAGCATCCGCGGGTTTTACGAAATTTTTCGACCTTTTCACACGCCGCAGTCCGCAGCGCATACCTTTACGGAATGGCATCAGACAAGGAACTCGCCGACTTTCTGGCGGGCGTCGAAAGGCGCGCGTTCAAGCAGGCTGCGTACGCCGTGCGTGACGACGATGCGTCGCTCGACATCGTGCAGGACGCGATGATCAAGCTGGCGGAGAAATACGGCGACCGGCCGGCGGCCGAGCTGCCGCTGCTGTTCCAGCGGATCCTGCAGAACACCATCCACGACTGGTTCCGCCGGCAGAAGGTCCGCAATACGTGGGTCACGCTCTTCTCGTCGCTCAACAATACGGACGACGACGACTTCGATCCGCTGGAAACGCTCGAATCCGCGGACGACAATGCGGGAGTCGAGAGCACCGAGCACCGCCTCGAGCGGGAACAGGTTCTGGCCCTGATCGACGAAGAAATCCAGAAACTTCCGACGCGTCAACGGGAAGCGTTCCTGATGCGTTATTGGGAAGATATGGATGTCGCCGAGACTGCCGCCGCAATGGGGTGCTCCGAAGGCAGCGTCAAGACGCACTGCTCGCGAGCCACTCATACCCTGGCACACGCGCTCAAGGCCAAAGGAATCACGCTATGAGCTCCGCTCCCGTAAATCGAGAATACGAATTCGCGCTGAAGGTCCGCCGCGCGCTGGACGAACGTGCCGCGGCGCTGCCTGCCGCGACTACCGACCGTCTGGCCGTCGCGCGCCGGGCCGCGCTCGCGCGCAAGAAGCCGGAACCCGCGAACGCGCCGGTGTTCGTGCCCGCCTTCGCCGGCGCGGCCGGCGCATACGGCATGCCGCCCGCGAGCCACCCGCAGGCCGGCCGCCCGTCCGCGTCGCTCGCGCGCCGACTGCTGCGTGCGTGGCCGCTCGCGCTGCTGCTGGCGGGGCTCGTCGGCATCGCGTACTGGGAAGACATGCAGCGCACCGCCGAGCTCGCCGACATCGACGCGGCGATGCTCAGCGACGACCTGCCGCTCAACGCGTATCTCGATCACGGGTTCAACGCGTATCTTTCGCGCGCACGCTAACAGACAATAACGAGGGGATCGCACGGGTGAATCAGAAACGCGGCCTGGCCGTATTTTTCGGATGCGTGATCGCGATCGCCGTTTCCTACGTCGCCACCTACTCCCGATTCAACCCGCCCCCCGCGACGGCATCCGCCACGGCCAGCAGCGCGCCCGCGCCGACCTCGGCCGCCGCCGCGCTGTCCACCGAACTCGCCCCGCTGCCCCTGCCGCTGCCGGCCGCCAACGGCCCGCTGTCGTGGGCGCGGCTGACACCCGCGCAACGCGCGGCACTCGCGCCGTTCGCCGATCAGTGGGACGGCTTCAGCGATGCGCGTAAGCGCAAATGGCTGAAGATCGCGTCGCGTTTCGCGAAATTGACGCCTGATGAACAAAAACACCTGCAGGACAGAATGTCCGAATGGGCGCGGATGACGCCCGAGCAGCGTCGCGTCGCACGCGAGAATTACCAGAGCGCGAAGGAGCTGTCCGCGCAGGCGCGCGAGCGCGCGTGGAAGGCCTACCAGCAATTGCCCGAAGAACAGAAGCAACGCCTCGCCGCGACCGAGCGCCGCCGCCGGCCGAGCGTGGTCAGCGCGCCGCCGACCGTCGCCGACCGCGATGTGCGCCGCCTCGTCAATTCGCACGAGCATCCGGCGAGCAACGTCGCGGCGGCGCCGGCGCCCGCATCGGCCGGTGCCGGCGTGCCGCCCGCCGCGTCATCCACGTCCGGTATCCCGCCTGCAACCGCACCGGCCGTCGTCACGCCGGTGTCGCCGGCCGACGCGCCGTCGATGTTCAAGGGTTCCTGAACGGCGGTGGCGAGCGCCCCCGCACCCCAGGCCCCGGCCGTCGCCGCGCCGTCCGTGCGGCGGCGCGTCGCGGCGATGCTGTACGAGGCCGTGCTGCTGTTCGGCGTCGTGTTCTTCGCGGGCCTCGCATTCAGCCTCGCGACGCAGCAGCGCAACGGCCTCGTCCATCACGACCTCCTCGCCGCGTGGATCGCGCTCGTCGTCGGCGCGTATTTCGTCTGGTTCTGGACTCACGGCGGCCAGACGCTGCCGATGAAGACCTGGCGGCTGCGGCTCGAATCGTCGAGCGGCCGGCCACTGAGCGCCGTGCATGCGCTCGTCCGCTATGCGCTCGGCTGGCTGTGGTTCCTGCCGCCGCTCGCGCTGCATCCGCTGCTCGGCCTGTCGGTGCCCGTCACGCTCGCGCTCGCCGCCGCGTGGATCGTCGCGTGGGCCAGCGCCGCCCGCCTGCACACCGATCGCCAGTTCCCGCATGACCGCCTCGCGCGCACGCGCGTCGTCGCGATTCCGCGCTGACGCGCTGACGCGCCGCGCGGTTCGCGCATCCATCAGACGAAACCCGTCGAAACCGCCCGCAGGGCCGCCCCGTGCGGCTTGCCCGATAACGTCAGGCCCGTCGGTTCGGCACGCTACACAACTCTGCTCCATTCACTGCTAAACGCGCCGCGACGACAGTAATAAGAACGTCTCGTGACTGTCACGGTAGGGTCACGCCCACATGGCGCAATGCCGGTAATGTCAATCGGCGCGAGTCATGCATGGGCCAGAAAACGTCCGCGACCTCCCTGTTCCGTCAACCGCTCGGCGCCCGCGCCGTCACCGCCTTCGTGTCCGGCGCGGCCGCAACCGATGCCCTTTCGACGCATGAGCCGCCGGCCGCGCACGCGACGCAGCATGACGACCCCGAACCGTCCGCGCATCGCTATCGCACGATCTGGCTGTCCGACATCCATCTCGGCTCCAGCGGCTGCCAGGCGCCGTACCTGCTCGACTTCCTGCGCCACAACGATTCGGAGTACCTGTATCTCGTCGGCGACATCATCGACGGCTGGCAGCTGAAGAAGGGCTGGTACTGGCCGCAGGCGCACAACGACGTGGTGCAGAAGGTTCTGCGCAAGGCGCGCAAGGGCACGCAGGTGGTCTACATCCCGGGCAACCACGACGAAGGCGCGCGGCAGTTCTGCGATCTCGCGTTCGGCGACATCCAGGTGCGCGGCGAGGCGTTCCACACGACGCTCGCGGGCAAGCGTCTGTGGATCGTGCACGGTGACCTGTTCGACGGCGTGATCCAGCATGCGAAATGGCTCGCGTATCTCGGCGACACGCTCTACACGCTGATCCTCGTGCTCAACCGCTGGTTCAACCGGATCCGCAGCCGGCTCGGCTTCCAGTACTGGTCGCTGTCGCAGTACCTGAAGCACCAGGTGAAGAACGCGGTGAACTTCATCTCGCAGTTCGAGACCGTGATGACCGACGAAGCGCGCCGCCGCGGCTGCGACGGTGTCGTGTGCGGGCACATCCATAAGGCGGAGATCCGCGACATCGACGGCGTGCTGTACTGCAACGACGGCGACTGGGTCGAGAGCCTGTCCGCCCTCGTCGAAACGATGGAAGGCGAACTGAAGATCGTCTACTGGACGGCGATGCGCACCGCGCCGTCCGCAGCCCCGTCGCGCAAGGCCAAGGCCACCGCCTGACACAACTCCACTTACAGGACACAGCCGCGATGAAGATCATGATCGTCACCGATGCATGGGAACCGCAGGTCAATGGCGTCGTGCGCACGCTGAAGAGCACCACCCGCGAACTCACCGCGCTCGGCCACCGGGTCGAAATGCTGACGCCGCTGGAATTCCGCACGGTGCCGTGCCCGACCTACCCCGAGATCCGCCTGTCGATCCTGCCGTACCGCAAGCTGCGCGCCCGCATCGATGCGTTCGCGCCCGACGCGCTGCACATCGCGACCGAAGGCCCGCTGGGCCTCGCCGCGCGACGCTATGCACGCTCGCGCAAGCTGCCGTACACGACCGCGTATCACACGCGCTTTCCGGAATACGTGCAGGCGCGCTTCGGCATCCCGCTGTCGGCGACCTACAAGTTCCTGCACTGGTTCCACGGGCCGTCGCTCGCGGTGATGGCGCCGACCCCGGTCGTGAAGCAGGATCTCGAGAAGTTCGGATTCACGAACGTCGTGCTGTGGACGCGCGGCGTCGATCTGGACATCTTCCGGCCGATGGAGTCGAAGGTGCTCAACACCGCGCGGCCGATCTTCCTGTACGTGGGCCGCGTCGCGATCGAGAAGAACGTCGAGGCGTTCCTGCGTCTCGACCTGCCCGGCTCGAAGTGGGTCGCAGGCGAAGGCCCGGCGCTCGCCGAGCTGAAATCGCGTTATCCGGAAGCGAACTATCTCGGCGTACTGTCGCAAGCCGAACTCGCCAAGGTGTATGCTGCGGCCGACGTGTTCGTGTTCCCGAGTCGCACCGACACGTTCGGCCTCGTGCTGCTGGAGGCGCTCGCGTGCGGCACGCCGGTCGCCGCTTACCCGGTGACGGGCCCGATCGACGTGCTCGGCGGGGGCGCTGCCGGCGCGATGCACGAAGACCTGCAGGAAGCCTGCCTCGAGGCGCTGAAGATCGAACGCGAGACTGCCCGCGCATGGGCCGAGCGCTTCTCGTGGCGCGCGGCGTCCGAGCAGTTCGCGTCGCATCTGAAGCCGCTGCCGAAGACCGCGTACTCGCCCGCCGAAGGTGCCGCCGTTTGAAACGAGACCTGAACGACAAGACCCCCGCCGCTGCCGCGACAGCGCAACTGCATCATCCGTTCGACGAAGAAGAGCCGCACGCCGACGCGGATGTGCACACGCACGAACCGCTCGGCCCCGACGATCGTCTGGCGCCGCTGCCGCCGAACCCGTACAAGCGCCACCGCGGCATCACGCGCGCGTGGTACGCGCTCAAGCATTCGCTGAACGGGTTTCGCGTCGCGATCCGCGAGGAAAGCGCATTTCGCCAGGAGCTCACGCTCGCCGCGCTGATGCTGCCGATCGGTGCGTTCTCACCGGTCCCGGCCGCATCGCGCGCGCTGCTGATCGCGTCGGTGCTGCTCGTGCTGATCGTCGAGCTGCTGAACTCGAGCGTCGAGGCCGCGATCGATCGCATCTCGCTGGAGCGCCACGAACTGTCGAAGCGCGCGAAGGACCTCGGCAGCGCGGCGGTCACGGTCGCGCTGTTCGCGTGCGTGACGACGTGGGGCTTCGTGCTCGGCCCGGTCGTCGCGCGCTGGCTGGGCTTCTAGCGGCATCCGCGGCAGCGCCGCCGTGCGGCGGTGCACCATGCGCCGGCAACGCGCCGCGATCACGAAATGCGCCCGTTGTCAGGAAACAGCGGTTTATAATCGTCCGCCAGACATAGAACAGCAACCCGCGCCGGACGAATCTCGCAGCATCGATTGCAGCGCCCGCCAGTCCGGCACACACAGGGCCGGACGACATGGAAGCGAAACCTCCCCGCCGCACCCGCGAACGGATTCTCGAGTTGTCGTTGAAACTCTTCAACGAGATCGGCGAGCCGAACGTCACGACCACGACGATCGCCGAGGAAATGGAAATCAGTCCAGGCAACCTGTACTACCATTTCCGCAACAAGGACGACATCATCAACAGCATCTTCGCGCAGTTCGAGCAGCAGATCGAACGGCGGCTGCGCTTCCCCGAAGATCACCGTCCGACGATCGACGAGACCTGGTCGTACCTGCAGTACATGGCTGACTTCATGTGGACCTACCGGTTCCTGTATCGCGACCTCAACGACCTGCTCGCGCGCAACCGCACGCTCGAGACGCACTTCAAGCAGATCATCAGCCACAAGGTGCGCTTCGCGCACGACATGTGCGAACTGCTCGTGTCCGACGCCGAAATGGTCGCGACGCCGGCCGAGATCGAAGTCATCGCCACCAACATGGCCGTGATCTCGACGTACTGGCTGTCGTATCAGTACGTGATGCATCCGCGCAAGTACAACGATCAGGACGCGATCCGAGAAGAGCTGCACCAGGTGAGCATGCACGTGATCTCGGTGATGGCGCCGTACCTGCGCGGCCGTTCGCGCCAACTGTTCGACGATCTCGTCTCCGGCAAGCTGCCCAAGCGCCAGTTCACCGACTACCTGCCGCCGCGCGACGGTTCGCCCCGCCCCGCCGGCAGCCCGGTCACCACCCGGCCCGCCGCGAAGGATACGAAACAATGAAGGCAGTGTGTGTTTACTGCGGCTCGTCGTCCGGCGTGCGGCCCGTCTATGCGGACGCCGCGCGTGCGTTCGGCCGCGCTCTTGTCGATGCGGACCTGACGCTCGTCTACGGCGGCGGCCGTGTCGGACTGATGGGCGTGATCGCCGATGAAGTGATGGCGGCCGGCGGCCGTGCGGTCGGCGTGATCCCGGAGCTGCTCGTCGACAAGGAAGTCGGTCATACCGGGCTGTCCGAACTGCACGTCGTGCCCGACATGCACCACCGCAAGAAGATGATGGCCGACCTCGCCGACGCGTTCGTCGCGATGCCCGGCGGCGCCGGCACGCTCGAGGAACTGTTCGAGGTCTATACGTGGGCGCAGCTCGGCTATCACCGCAAGCCCGTCGCGCTGTACAACATCGATTCGTTCTACGATCCGTTAATCGCACTGCTGCGCCACACGGTCGACGAAGGCTTCATGCGCCCGACCTACTTCGATGCGCTGTGCATCGACGCCGAACCGCTCGCGCTGATCGAGCAGTTGCGCCGCTACCAGCCGCCCGTGCGCGACAAGTGGGCGTCCGACGCGGCCAAGTAACGCTTACGGAGAGCCACGCACGATGCCCGCACCGTCCGATCGCAAGGTCGTCCTGATCACCGGCGCGAGCCGCGGCATCGGCCGCGCGAGCGCCGTGCTCGCGGCCAAGCGCGGCTGGGACGTCGGCATCAACTACGCGCGCGACGCGGCGGCCGCCGAACTGACCGCGCAAGCCGTTCGCGACGCCGGCGCACGCGCGTGCGTCGTCGCCGGCGACGTCGCGAACGAAGCGGACGTCATCGCGATGTTCGACGCAGTCACGGCGGCGTTCGGCCGCCTCGACGCGCTCGTCAACAATGCGGGGATCGTCGCGGCGTCGATGCCGCTCGCCGACATGCCGGTCGACCGGCTGCGGCGGATGTTCGACACCAACGTGCTAGGCGCTTACCTGTGTGCGCGCGAAGCCGCGCGCCGGCTGTCCACCGACCGCGGCGGGCGCGGCGGCGCGATCGTCAACGTGTCGTCGATCGCGTCCCGGCTCGGTTCGCCGAACGAATACGTCGACTACGCGGGCTCGAAGGGCGCGATCGATTCGCTGACGATCGGCCTGGCGAAGGAGCTCGGCCCGCACGGCGTGCGCGTGAACGCGGTGCGCCCCGGGCTGATCGAGACCGAAATCCATGCAAGCGGCGGCCAGCCGGGCCGCGCGGCGCGTCTCGGCGCGCAGACACCGCTCGGCCGTGCGGGCGAAGCGCAGGAGATCGCCGAGGCGATCGTCTGGCTGCTCGGCGACGCGGCGTCATACACGACGGGCGCCCTGCTCGACGTCGGCGGCGGACGATAATCGACCGCGCAGGCGCCCCGACGCGCCGACTGAAACATTCCTCTGCTCACGACACCACAAATCTCCACAATATCGTGACCCTTTCAGTAAACATTCGTAACACTTCCATGCTCTACTAGCGCCAAGCCTGAAACGGTCGGTCATCCGGCTGCCTTTCTCGCCTTGATGTGCCCCTTATTGGTTCCGGCCCATGTCGCCGGACCGGCTTGACCCGACCGAGATCTTTTCCATGCCCGGAACCGCAGCACCCGGCCGGCGACGCACGTCCTCCGTGCCCGCCTCGGCCACGCCCGCCCAATCGCCCGCCGATCCCGCCCCCCACGCGACGCTCAATGCCGCCGGCACGTCCGCCGTGGCCGGCGCGAGCGCGACGAACGGCGCCGACGATCGCGTGCTGCGGCTCGGCTGGCGCGTCTGGCTGCTGGTCGCCGCGCTGGTCTGCGCGTATACGCTGCCGGGCGTGCTCGGCCACGATCCGTGGAAGCAGGACGAAACCTATACGTTCGGCATCATCCAGCATATGCTCGAGACGGGCGATTTCGTCGTGCCGACCAACGCCGGCCTCCCCTTCATGGAAAAGCCGCCGCTCTACGCGTGGGTCGCGACGAGCCTCGCGTGGCTGCTGCAGCGCGTGATGCCGCTGCACGACGCGGCACGGCTCGCGAGCGCGCTGTTCGCCGCGCTTGCGTTCGGCTTCATCGCACGCGCGGCACGCAGCGCCAGCCGCGCCCACGGCTGGCTCGACCTGCGCGTGGTCGGCCCCGTCGTGCTGAGCGCGGGCACGCTCGTCGTCATCAAGCACGTGCACGACATGATGACGGACGTCGCGCTGTTCGCCGGCACGGCAATGGCCTTCTGCGGCCTGCTCGAGCTCGTGATGCAGCACGTCGCGCGCGCGCAGCAGATGCGGCATGCGCTGCCGATGCAGCCGTCGGGCCGCTGGGCCGCGCCGATGTTCGGCGCGGGGGTCGGCATCGCGCTGATGGCGAAGGGGCTGTTCGTGCCGCTCGTGTTCGCGGCCACGCTCATGGGCACGCTGGTGCTCTACCCCGCCTGCCGTACGCGCGCGTTCGCGCGCTCGCTCGGGGTCGCCGCGCTCGTGTTCGCACCGTTCGCGCTGATCTGGCCGACCGCGCTGTTCCTGCGCTCCGAGACGCTGTTCATGACGTGGTTCTGGGACAACAACGTCGGCCGCTTCTTCGGCTTCTCGGTGCCGGAACTCGGCGCGGAAAACGACAAGCCGTTCTTCATCCTGCGTGCGTTCCTGCTCGTCGGCTTCCCGGTCGCGCCGCTCGCCATCGTCGCGCTGGCGCGCGGCGCATGGCGTGACTGGCGCGCGCCGCGCGTCGCGCTGCCCGTGCTGTTCCCCGGCATCGGCCTCGCGGTGCTGCAAGTGTCCGCGACCTCGCGCCAGCTCTACATCCTGCCGTTCTTCGCGCCGCTCGCGCTGGTCGCCGCGCAGGCGATCGAACGCCTGCCGCGCGGGCTGCATCTCGCGTGGGATTACCTGAGCCGCCTGCTGTTCGGTAGCGCTGTCGCGCTCGCGTGGGTGATCTGGGCGGTGATGGCCGATCCGCGCGCATCGCGAACGAGCCTCGCCCCGCTCGGTCGCTGGCTGCCGCTCGACTGGACGATGCCGATCGTGCCCGGGTTCGTGATCGGCGCGCTGGTGCTGACCGTCGGCTGGCTGTGGCTGCTGCCGAAGCTGCGCACGACCGGGCTGTGGCGCGGCGCGCTGTCGTGGGGCGCGGGCGCGCTGGTGGCGTGGGGCCTCGTGTATACGCTGCTGCTGCCGTGGCTCGACGTCGCGAAGAGCTACCGGTCGGTATTCGACGACCTGAACGCCCATCTCGCGCTCGAATGGAGCGACGGCGACTGCATGGCGAGCCTGCACGGGCTCGGCGAATCGGAAGCGCCGATGCTGTACTACTTCTCCGGGATCCAGCACACGCCGATCGACGACGCGAAGACGACGCGCTGCACGTGGATGATCGTCCAGGGCGTGCGGGCCGTCGATCCGGCGCCGGGCAGCGAATGGAAACTGTTCTGGACCGGCGCGCGCCCGGGCGACAACGAGGAACTGCTGCGCGTCTACGTGCGCACGCCGGAAAAACAGGCAGCGCCGTGATGCAACGCGGCGCCGCGCAACGGCGCCGTCGTGATCTCCGGCCCGGCGCCCGAGCGCGGCGTCACGCCCGGCGCGCCACCGCCGCGCACGTCAAAACGACGAACCGGGCTCGCGCAGGAATGCCGCCTCTTCGTCGGTCGACGCGCGACCGAGAATCGCGTTCCGGTGCGGGAACCGGCCGAAGCGCTCGACCACGGCCGCATGGCGCAACGCGAAGTCGTGATAGCTCTCGCACCCGGCCTCGCCGCGAATGCCCGCGCACAGCCGCACGGCCTCGTGCTGGCTCTCACGCGACTCGTCATGTTCGAACGGCAGGTACGCAAACGCGCGGTGATGGCCGCTCGGCAGTTGCGCGTCCCATCCGGCCGCGACGACGCGCCGTGCGAGCGCCAATGCCTTCGGATCGGCGGCGAATGCGCGCGGCGTGCCACGATGAATGTTGCGCGAGAACTGGTCGAGGACCACGATCAGCGCGAGCGCACCAAGCGGCGTGGCGGCCCACCGATCGCACGCGCCGTCGCATGCGGCGTCGAGCAACGCGCCGTAGCGCGTGCGCAGCACGTCGTCGAACGCCGCGCCGCCGTTGAACCACACCTTGCGCGCGTGGCCGAACTCGGCCGAACCCGGCTCGCCGAACCAGAAATCGAGAATCTCGCGCGCTTGCGGATCGAGCGCCGCGGCGTTGTGCGTCAGGTTGTCGATCGTCATGCAAACTCCAGTACGACGCGCCGTGTCCGCGCGCTCTTCTTTTC
Source organism: Burkholderia sp. SIMBA_062 (assembly GCF_046534765.1). Classification (NCBI taxonomy): domain Bacteria; kingdom Pseudomonadati; phylum Pseudomonadota; class Betaproteobacteria; order Burkholderiales; family Burkholderiaceae; genus Burkholderia; species Burkholderia sp. SIMBA_062. The sequence continues at coordinate 191,335 of NZ_JAWRYD010000010.1, read as the reverse complement.
AAGTTTGGCGACCCGCAGGTCGCCGATTTCCGACGTATTGCGCACGTGCGTGCCGCCGCACGGCTGCAGGTCGACGCCGGCGATGCGCAGCAGCCGCACGCGGCCCAGCCCCATCGGCGGCTTCACGCTCATCGTGCGCACGAGCTCGGGCCGCTCGGTCATCTCCGCGTCGGTGATCCATTCGGTCGTGACCGCATGCGCGCCGCGCACCAGTTCCGCGAGACGGCGCTCGACGTCGGCGCGGTCGATCGCGTCGGACGTCGCGAAATCCAGCCGTACGTAGTCGGCCGTCACGCTGCAACCGTCGACCGGGTACGGCAGCACCGCGCACATCAAGTGCGCGGCCGTATGCAGCCGCATGTGCCGGTAGCGGCGCTGCCAGTCGATGCCCGCGACCACGCGCGCGCCGGGCGCGAGCGCCGCGACGCGTGCTTCCTGGCCGGGCGCGGGCACGTGCACGGCGTCGTCGGGCGTTGCGCCGTCGAACTTCGCCTTGCGCGTGTCGGCGATCGCGATCGTGCCGCCGTCGGGCAGCGTCAGCATGCCGCTATCGCCGGCCTGCCCGCCGCCGAGCGGATAGAACACGGTGCGATCGAGCCGGATGCCGTCATCGCCGACCGCCGCGACGACGGCGTCGCATTGCGTCAGATAGGCATCTTCGCGAAACAGGGCCGGGGTCGTCATCGGGGGAACCTCGTATCGATCGGGGAAACAGTCAGTGTCGCGCCGCACCGGACCGGCGCCCAGACGCAGATCGTCGGGTGTCCGGACAGCGGCGTACCGGTCGATCAACCGGGCCGGTTGCGCATCCAGTCGGCCGTGTCGTAGAACGAATGCATGAGCCGCTCGCGCAGCGGCTCGGGCAAGCCGGTGTCCTCCATCGCCCACGCCATGCAGCGCAGCCACTGGTCGCGCTCGACCGACGCGATCGGGAACGGCAGGTGCCGTGCGCGCAAGCGCGGGTGGCCGAACCGGCTGATGTAGTGGTCGGGGCCGCCGAGCCAACCGCACAGGAACCAGAACAGCTTGTCGCGCGAGCCGTCGAGCGACGCCGGATGCAACGCGCGAATCTCGGCGAACTCGGGCTCGAGGTCCATCAGGTCGTAGAAACGGTCCACCATCTCGCGCACGCGGGCTTCGCCGCCCACGAGCTCGAACGCCGTCGGCTGCGACGGCGCATCATCATTCACATCGGTCATTACGGATAATCGGAAACGGGATATTCGGGGCCGCCGGCGACGCTCAGGCGTCGCGCAGCGACTGCAGCGCGGGGCGCCGCAACACATTATGCAGGCTGAGCCACCCGGCCGCACCGGCGCATGCGACGCCGGCCGCGATGCCGGCCGGCACGAGCCACGGATCGACGGCGAGCTGGAAGTCGAACACGCGCGATGCGAGCACCCAGCCGACCGCGATCGCGCCGGCCGACGCCAGCGCGCCGGCGAGCGCGCCCACCACGATGAATTCCGCGCGCTGCACCGCGTTGACCTGCCCGCGCGACGCGCCGAGCGCGCGCAGCAGCGCGGCCTCGTGCACACGCTCGTCGCGCGAGCCGGCGAGCGCCGTGTACAGCACGAGCACGCCGGCCGCGAGCGTGAACGCAAACAGGAACTGCACCGCGCCGACCACCTGCAGCATCATCCGCTGCAACTGCGCGAGGATCGGCGCGACGTCGATCGCGGTGAGGTTCGGGTAGCGCGCGATCAGCGGATCGAGCAGCGCCGCGTGCTCGGCCGGCAGGTGGAAGCTCGTCAGGTAGACGGCCGGGAAATCCTTCAGCACGGGCGGCGGCATCAGCACGAAGAAATTGACGCGGAACGAGCCCCAGTCGAGCTTGCGCACGCTGGTGATCGGCGCATCGACCGTCAGCCCCGTCACGTCGAAGCGCAATGTATCGCCCGGCTTCACGTTCAGTATCTTCGCGAGCCCGTCCTCGATCGAGATCTCCGGCCTGGACGAGCGGCCGAACCAGTCGCCCGCGACGATCCGGTTGTCGGACGGGAGCTCGGTCGTATACGACAGGTTGAATTCGCGGTCGACGAGCCGGCGCGCCTCGTCCGACGGATACGCGTCCGGGTTCACCGGCTTGCCGTTGATCGCGACGAGCCGGCCGCGCACCATCGGCGCGGGCACCGCGTCGCGCACGCCGTGCGCGGCGAGCCACGCGGCGACGTCGTCGCGCTGGTCGGGCTGGATGTCGATCAGGAACTGGTTCGGTGCATCGGGCGGCGTCGACTGCCGCCAGCCGGCGACGAGGTCGTTGCGCGTGATCGCGATCAAGAGCAGGCACATCAGGCCCAGCGCGAGCGCGGTGATCTGCAGCGCACTCGCCGTGCCGCGTCGGTGCAGCGACGCGAGCGCGTAGCGCCAGCCGATGCCCGCGGCCACTCGCCCATTGCGCACCGCGCGCGCCGCCGCGTACAGCACGAGCCGCGCGATCAGCGAGAAACCGACCAGGGCGCCGGCGAACCCGCCCGCGACGATCAGCCCGAGCTTCAGGTTGCCCGCCGCGACGATCAGCAACCCCGCGAACAGCACGACGCCGATCGCATACGCGGCCCACGCGATACGCGACGCGTCGCCCCAGTCGCGCCGCAGCACGCGCACCGGCGGCACGCGCGTGAGCGGCGCGAGCGGCGGCAGCGCGAAGCCGAGCAGCAGCACGAGCGCGGCGCCGACGCCGACCAGCGCGGGCCAGAGGGTCGGCGGCGGCAGCGCAACCTCGATCAGGCCGCCGAGCGCAGCCAGCAGCGCCCAGTGGCCGCCGTAGCCGAGCACCGCGCCCGCGATGCCCGAGACGATGCCAATGCCGGCGAATTCGAGCGCGAACAGCGCGCCGAGCGTGCGGCGGCTCACGCCGAGGCAGCGCATCGTCGCGCAGCCGTCCAGATGACGCCGCATGTAGCGCTGCGCGGCCATCGCGATCGCGACCGCGGCGAGCAGCGCGGTCAGCAGCGCGACGAGCGTCAGGAAATGGCGCGCGCGATCGAGCGTCTGGCGCACCTGCGGCTGACCTTCCTGCAGCGACTCGAGGCCGACGCCGCGCAGCTTGCCGCCGTCGACGCGCCCGTGCGCGTAGGCCTCGAAGCGCGCGACGGCCGGCGCGTCGCCGGCAATCAGCAGCCGGTACGTGACGCGGCTGCCGTAGCCCGTGAGCCCGGTCGCGGCGAGTTCGTCCGCGCGCATCATCAGCCGCGGCGAGAAATTGACGAACGAGAAGCCGCGATCGAGCTCGCGGGAGATCGACGCGGCGACCGTGAACGTGCGCAGCCCGACGCGCACGGTGTCGCCCGGCTTCAGATGCAACGCATCGAGCAGCGCGGGATCGGCCCAAACGGTGCCGGGCGCGGGAATCGCGCTCGCCTTGTGCGCGGCGCTCGCGCCGGCGGGCACGATCTCGACCGCGCCGCGCAGCGGATAGCCGGGCGACACGGCCTTCACGGCCGCGAGGCGCGCGGGTGCCGCGCCGCTCGCCGGCCCGCCGGCGGCCGACGCGATCATGCTCGGGAAGATGGCCGTCGTCGCGGTGCGCAGCCCGAGTGCGCGCGCCTCGCGATCGAACGACGGATCGACGGGATGGTCGGCACGCACGACGAAATCGGCGCCGAGCATCTGGCGCGCGTCGCGCTCGAGCCCCTGGCGCAGCCGGTCGGCGAAAAACCCGACGCTCGTGAGCGCCGCGACCGCGAGCACCAGCGCGAGCACGAGCAGCGTCAGCTCGCCGGCACGCCAGTCGCGTGCGGTCATCCGCGCGGCCTGATGGATCAGGTCGTGCCAGCCGAAGCGGCCGGCATGGCCGGGCCGCCCGGCCGGCGAAGGGTCAGCGTGCTGTCGCTCGGCGGGTGACGGCGCCTTCAATCGCGCTTGCCCCCGATCGAGTTGAGCCGCGTCACCATGTGGTTCGCCATCCCGCGGAACCCGCCGGACACGCCGCGCCACAAACGCGGCAGCGCCCACGCCGACGCCGCGATGAACGCCGCGAGCAGCACGAGGAACGCGAGCGGAACGAAAAACGCGAGCGCGAGGCCGCCGAACACGAGCCCGTCCTCGGTAGACGACGCGACCCAGTTGGAGATCGGTTCCGGAGACAAGTTGATCAGCGCGCGCGTGCCGGCCTTCGCGACGTGCGCGGCGCCGGCGAGCGAACCGCCGGCCAGCCCGGCGACCGCGAGCATGGTCGGGTCGGCATGGCCGAGCGCGCCGGCGGCCAGCACCGCGCCGGCCGGAATGCGGATGAACGTATGCACGGCGTCCCACAGCGAATCGAACGCGGGAATCTTGTCGGCAAGGAATTCGGTGACGGCGAGCACGGCGGCGGCGCCGATGACCCACGGCGAGGTGAGGACGGCCAGCGTATCGGGCAGATGAAGCCAGCCGACCCGCGCGAGCACGCCGGCGATCAGAACCGTCAGGTAAAGGCGCAGCCCGCTCGCCCACGCGAGCCCCGCGCCGAGCGAAATGGCTTCGATCATGGCCCTCTCCTTGCACGTGCCGTGCGATTTGCCGATTGATCGGATCGAGTCGATATGACCGGACGCGCGGCGCGTGGCGACCGGCTCCGCCTGCCGCGAACGGCGCAACGGCATTCAGGCCCGAATGCGTTCCATTATAGACAGGCTATCAGGCAGGCCGCCGCAATTCCGCGGTGCGTCACGGCCGGGCGCGGGCGCGGGCGCCGGCCGGCGCCCGGCATGTCGGCATCAGGCAGCCGACGACAGTTTCAGGCCGACCAGCCCGAGCACAATCAGCGACGCGCTCGCGACACGGGCGACGGTCAACGCCTCGCCCATCATCACGATCCCGAATATGAACGCGCCGACCGCGCCGATACCCGTCCACACCGCATACGCGGTGCCGAGCGGCAGTTGGCGCATCGCGACCGCGAGCAGCCCGAAGCTCGCGAGCGCCGTCATGATCGTAAACACCGACGGCCCGAGTTTCGTGAAACCCTCGGACGATTTCATGCCTGCCGCCCACGCCACTTCCAGCAAACCGGCGATCAACAACAATATCCACGCCATCTCGACCTGCTCCGTATCGGATGGGGCCGTCCCCGTTGAAGCGAATGACCCGGGGTCGTCCCCGGGCGGCGCCGAGTATAACAAGCGGCTTACAGGTATGCAGGATGCCCATATTGAGAATCGGGCCGGAGCATGGTCCGGCCGCGGCGGCCGCGGCGGCCGCGCCGCGCTCAGTTCGACACGCGCTTGGCGCCGACACCGCCGACGCAGCGATCGTCGCGGTATAGCGCCCATTCGTCGCACACGCGGCCGTCCTTGAACACGCACATCCCGACCTGACCGCTCGGCAGGTTGCGGATCATGTGGCGGCCGCCGAGCTTCACGCAGTTGACCGACGCGGGATTGGCAAGCGCCGCTTGCGGCGCCGAAGGCTGCTGCCCGGGCGGCAGCGGCTGCGAGAACGCGCCGGACGCGGCAAGCGCCAGCGCACCCATGACGACCAGACGGACGGACATTGCACGCTCCTCGGTTTCGTTCGCGCAACGGTCAGCATAGCGGGGAATGCCTGGCGGGTGTGCGCGGCCGGCGCATGCAGAGGCGATGTCGCGCCGATGCAACTTCACCGGCGGTCGGCCTTGCATTCCGGCCGCATCGCGCGGCGGGCATCACACCGCGATCATGCAGCGATCACACGGCGCCGACGAGCCGATAGCCGACGCCCGTCTCGGTGACGATGTGCTCGGGCTGTGCGGGATCGCGCTCCAGTTTCTGGCGCAGGTGCGCCATGTAGATGCGCAGATAGTGGTGGCTCTCGACATGCGACGGGCCCCACACGTCGCGCAGCAGCTGGCGATGCGTGAGCACGCGTCCTGCGTGCCGCACGAGCGTCGCGAGCAGCCGGTACTCGAGCGGCGTCAGATGCACGATCTCGCCGTCGCGCCACACCTGGCGCATCGCGAGATCGACGCTCACGGCGCCGAAGCTGACCTTCGGCGATTCGTTCGCACCGCCCTGGTTGCGCCGGCGCAGTTGCGCGCGGATCCGCGCGCGCAGTTCGGACACGCCGAACGGCTTGGTCAGGTAGTCGTCGGCGCCCGCGTCGAGCGCGGCGACCTTCTCGTCTTCCTGCGTGCGCGCGGACAGCACGATCACCGGCACTTCCGACCAGCCGCGCAGCTCGCGGATCACGTCGAGGCCATCGGTATCGGGCAGGCCGAGGTCGACGATCACGAGATCGGGCTTGCGGGTCGCCGCGTCGATCAGCCCCTGCTTGCCCGTCTCCGCCTCGAACACGGCGATGTCCTCCTCTTCGAGCGCGGCGCGCACGAAACGGCGGATCTGTTTTTCGTCCTCGATCAGGACGACGGTCAGGCTCGGTTCACTCATGGTCTGGCAAGGGCTCGGAGGGTGACGATGCGCCGGGCACGTCGAGGTCGTCGTCGGGTACGGCAGGCACGGCCGGCGGCGTGTCGACCGGCAGCGTGAACCAGAAGCGCGCGCCCGTCACGCGGCCGTCGGGCCCGGTCCGGTTGAGCGCGCCGATTCTACCGCCGTGCGCCTCGACGATCGCGCGGCAGATCGCGAGGCCGAGCCCGATGCCCGGCGTCGCCGATTCCTTCTCGCCGCGCGTGAACTTGTCGAAGATGCGCGTTTCCATCCCGCTCGGCAAGCCCGGGCCGTGATCGTCGACGTGCACGCGCACGAACGGGCGCCCGTCGTCGGTCACACGCTGCGCGCCGATGTCGATCGGCGTGTCGGCCGGCGTGTACTTCGCCGCGTTCTCGAACAGGTTCGTGAACAGCCGCTCCATCAGCACCGCGTCCATCTGCAGGAGCGGCAGGTCGGCCGGCAGCGACACGCGCGCGGGATGCTGCGCGAGCACGCGCTTGCACGCGGCGAGCGCGGCGCCGACGGTTTCCTCGAGCAGCGACCACTCGCGCTTGAGCTGCACGCTGCCGGCCTGCAGCCGCGCCATGTCGAGCAGGTTCGTGACGATGCCCGTCATCCGCAGCGCCTCGTCGTGGATCGCGTCGACGAGTTCGCCTTCGCGCTGCGCGGAGCGTTCGGCCGCCGGCGTGTGCGGCGCGGCCGCGCGCGCGTTCGCGAGCATCGACGAAAAACCGACGATCGTCGTGAGCGGCGTGCGCAGGTCGTGCGAGATCGCCGACAGCAGCGAGTTGCGCAGCCGCTCGGATTCCATGTTGACGAGCGCATCGCGCGCGATCTCGACGTAGTGCACGCGTTCGAGCGCGAGCGCGATCTGCGCGGCGAACGCATCGAGCATGCGCAACTGCTCGGGCACCTCGAGCTCGCGCGGATCGCGCGACGCCACCGCGAGCACGCCGCGCGTGCGCATCGGCGCCTTCAACGGCAGGTACAGCGCGGTGGTCGCGGGCAGCGTGTCGGTGCCGCGCCCGGCCGGCTTCTGCTGGTCGTACACCCACTGGCCGACGTCGCTGTCGAGATCCGCGCCCGTCAGCGTGACGACCGCGTCGGGTTCCTCGATCTTCTGCCGCACCTGGTCCGCGCTGTCGGGCAGCAGGAACGCGACACGCGCGCGGAACACCTCGCCCACGTGGCGGCTGCCGATTTCGACGATCTGCTCGGTCGTCAGCGCCGCGCCGAGTTCGCGCGCCATCGCGTAGATCGCGCCGGTCCGGCGCTCGCGGTGCTGCGCGACGCTCGCCTGGCGCGTCAGCGTCGACGTCAGGTGGCTGATCACGAGCGACGTGAGCAGCATCCCGAAGAAGGTCAGCAGGTATTGCGTGTCGCTGACCGAGAACGACATGCGCGGCGGCACGAAGAAGAAGTCGAACGCCGCGACCGACAGGAACGACTGCAGCACGCCCGGGCCGCGCCCGAGCCGCACGGCCGAGAACACGACGCCGAGCAGGTACAGCATCACGAGGTTCGTCAGGTCGAGCCGTGCGGACACGACGCTCGCGACACCGGTGATCGCCGCGCAGATCGCGGCGGCGTACAGATAGTGTTGCAGCGGCGAACGCCGCGTGCCGAGGTGCGCAAACGCATCGCGCCAGTCGCGTGCGCTCGCGTCGAGCGGCACCGCGCGCACTTCGTCGCTCGCCGACGCACGGATCAGCATCAGGTCGACGTCGCCCGCGCGTTCGGCGAGCTGTTCGCCGAACGGCCGCGCGAAGCGGCGCGCGAGCCCGACCTTCGACGAGCCGCCCGCGACGATCTTCGACACGTTGCGCACCTTCGCATAGCCGATCAGCGCGGCGACCGCGTCGTCGCCGGCGAGCGTGGCCGTCTCCGCGCCGAGCTCGGCCGCGAGCTTCAGCGCATCGAGCGTGCGCTGCCGCCGCGCGGCGGGCAGCCGCTGCAGCCGCGGCGTCTCGACGTACACGGCGATCCAGTCGGCCTTCACGCTCGCGGCGAGCCGCGCGGCCGCGCGCACCAGCGTCGGCGCCTCGGGGCCGGGCCCGACGCACACGAGCAACCGCTCGCGCGCCTGCCAGATGCGCTGGATCGAACGGTCGGCGCGGTACTCGCGCATCTGCGCGTCGACGCGATCGGCCGTGCGCCGCAGCGCCAGTTCGCGCAGCGCGATCAGGTTGCCTTTGCGGAAGAAGTTGCGCACCGCGCGCTCGGCCTGCTGCGCGAGATACACCTTGCCGTCGCGCATCCGCTCGAGCAGCTCCTCGGCCGGCAGGTCGACCAGCGTGACCTCGTCGGCCGCGTCGAACACGCGGTCGGGCACGGTCTCCCACACGCGAATGCCGGTGATCGCGCCGACCACGTCGTTCAGGCTTTCGAGGTGCTGGACGTTGACGGTGGTGTACACGTCGATGCCCGCATCGAGCAGTTCGTAGACGTCCTGCCAGCGCTTCAGGTGACGCGCGCCCGGCACGTTCGAATGCGCGAGCTCGTCGACGAGGATCAGTTGCGGCGCGCGCGCGAGCGCGCCGTCGAGATCGAATTCGGCGAGCGTGCGGCCGCGATGGTCGATGCGCGCGAGCGGCAGCACGTCGAGGCCGTCGAGCAGCGCGGCGGTTTCGCCGCGGCCGTGGGTCTCGACGATGCCGACCACGACGTCGACGCCGTCCTGCAGCCGCTGGCGCGCGGCCTGCAGCATCGCGTAGGTCTTGCCGACGCCCGCGGACGCGCCGAAGAAGATCTTGAGCTGGCCGCGCCGCTGCTTTTCTTCGTCGCGCTGCAGCTTGTCGAGGAGTTGATCGGGATCGGGGCGGTTCATGCGTGACGAAGGCGAAGCGCCGGATTGCGCGCGAGTATCGGCATTGTGGTTCCAAATCGCCGCAAAAGGCAAAGACGGCGCAGGCGCCGCCGGAAAAGTCGGACCCGGCGCGCCGCAAGCCGCGCCGGGAAGCCCGCATCCGCGTTCAGTGCGCGGCCTGCGCCGCGTCGAGCGCGAGGTTCAGCTTCAGCACGTTCACGCGCGGCTCGCCGAGCACGCCGAACTGGCGGCCCGCCGTGTTCGCGGCGACGAGCTGCGCAACCGCGTCGGCCGTCAGGTTGCGCGCCTTCGCGACGCGCTCGACCTGGTACGCGGCGGCGGCCGGCGTGATCTCCGGATCGAGGCCGCTCGCCGAGGCCGTCACGAGGTCGACCGGCACGGGCTGCGACAGGTCGGTGCCCGCGTCGCGCAGCGCGGCGATACGCGCCTTCACCTGGTCGGCGAGCGACGGATTCAGCGGGCCGAGGTTCGAGCCGCCGGAGCCGCTCGCGTTGTACGGCATCGGCGACGTGGCCGACAGCCGGCCCCAGAAGTACTTCGGCGCATCGAACGGCTGGCCGATCAGCGCGGAGCCGACCGCACGGCCGTCCTGCTCGATCAGGCTGCCGTTCGCCTGCGACGGGAATACGGCCTGGCCGAACACGGTCATCACGGCCGGGTAAGCGAGCCCCGTCACGACGGTCAGTACGACAAAGATCACGACGAGCGGGCGAATCAACGTTTTCATGATGGTTCCTTCAGGTACGGCGCATCAGGCCCAGCCGAGTGCGGCGAGCGTCATGTCGATCAGCTTGATGAACGGGAACGGCAGCAGCAGGCCGCCGAGGCCGTACACCAGCAGGTTGCGGCGCAGCAGCGACGCGGCGCCGAGCGGCCGGTAGGGGACGCCCTTCAGCGCGAGCGGAATCAGCGCGACGATGATCAGCGCGTTGAAGATCACGGCCGACAGGATCGCGGATGCCGGCGAGCTCAGGTGCATGATGTCGAGCACGCGCAGCTGCGGGTACGTCGTCACGAACGCGGCCGGGATGATCGCGAAGTACTTCGCGATGTCGTTCGCGATCGAGAACGTGGTCAGCGAGCCGCGCGTCATCAGCATCTGCTTGCCGATCTCGACGATCTCGATCAGCTTCGTCGGGTTCGAATCGAGGTCGACCATGTTGCCGGCCTCCTTCGCCGCCTGCGTGCCGGTGTTCATCGCCACGGCCACGTCGGCCTGCGCGAGCGCCGGCGCGTCGTTGGTGCCGTCGCCCGTCATCGCGACGAGCCGGCCGGCCGCCTGATGCTCGCGGATCGTCGCGAGCTTGGTTTCCGGCGTCGCTTCGGCGAGGAAATCGTCGACGCCCGCCTCCGCCGCGATCGCCGCTGCCGTCAACCGGTTGTCGCCCGTCACCATCACGGTCTTGATGCCCATCTTGCGCAGTTCCGCGAAGCGCTCCTTGATGCCGCCCTTCACGATGTCCTTCAGCTCGATCACGCCGAGCACGCGCGCCACGCCGTCATGCAGGTCGGCCACGACGAGCGGCGTGCTGCCGCGGCGCGCGACGTCGTCGACCGCGCGGCGCACTTCTTCCGGGAAGCGGCTCCCGTGCGTCTCGACGTAGCGGCGAATCGCGTCGGCCGCGCCCTTGCGGATCTCGCGACCGGGCGCCCCGGCGGAAGTCCCCGCGGGGAACAGATCGACGCCGCTCATGCGCGTCTGCGCGGAAAAGCCGAGGAACGTCGCGTGCAGTTGCGCCATGTCGCGCTGGCGGATGTTGAAGCGTTCCTTGGCCAGCACGACGATGCTGCGCCCTTCCGGCGTTTCGTCGGCGAGCGACGACAGCTGCGCGGCGTCGGCCAGCGCTTCCTCGGTCACGCCCGGCGCGGGCACGAACGTCGACGCCTGGCGATTGCCCAGCGTGATCGTGCCGGTCTTGTCGAGCAGCAGCACGTCGACGTCGCCGGCCGCTTCCACCGCGCGGCCCGACGTCGCGATCACGTTCGCCTGCATCATCCGGCTCATCCCCGCCACGCCGATCGCGGACAGCAGGCCACCGATCGTCGTCGGGATCAGGCACACCAGCAGCGCGACGAGCGCGGTGATCGTCACCATGTGACCGGCCTTCATCGCTTCGACCGAGAACATCGAGAACGGCAGCAGCGTCGCGGTCGCGAGCAGCATCACGATCGTCAGCGCGACGAGCAGGATCGTCAGCGCGACCTCGTTCGGCGTCTTCTTGCGCTTCGCGCCTTCGACCATCGCGATCATCCGGTCGAGGAACGCCTCGCCGGGGTTCGCGGTGACCTTCACGACGATCCAGTCGGACAGCACGCGCGTGCCGCCCGTCACCGACGAGAAGTCGCCGCCCGACTCGCGGATCACCGGTGCGGATTCGCCGGTGATCGCCGATTCGTCGACCGACGCGACGCCGTCGATCACCTCGCCGTCGGCTGGGATCACGTCGCCGGCCTCGACCAGCACGACGTCGCCACGGCGCAGCTCGGACGCTGTCGTGATGCGGATCGGCGACTTCGGATGCGGCTCGTTCAGCTTCTTCGCCATCACATCCTTCTTCGCGCTGCGCAGCGACGCGGCCTGCGCCTTCGAACGCCCTTCGGCGAGCGCTTCGGCGAAGTTCGCGAACAGCACGGTGAACCACAGCCACAGCGCGATCGCGAGGATGAAGCCGGCCGGCGCCTCGGCCTGGCCGGCGAGTGCCGCGATCCACAGAATCGTGGTCAGGATGCTGCCGACGTACACGCAGAACATCACCGGGTTGCGGAACTGCGTGCGCGGCGTGAGTTTCTTGAACGAGTCCACGATCGCCGGACGCAGCAGCGCCGGATCGAACATGGACCGTGTTGCGGAATGTTGAGTCATTGCGATCTCTTCAATCTCTTCAGTCGTTTCAACGTGTCGCGAGGCGGGCGCGCGTTACGCGCCCAGCCACATCATCAGATGTTCGACGCCCGGGCCCAGCGCGAGCGCCGGCACGTAGGTCAGCGCACCCACCAGCAGCACGGTGCCGAGCAGCAGCACGACGAACAGCGGACCGTGCGTCGGCAGCGTGCCGCTCGTCACCGCGATGCGCTTCTTCGCGGCGAGCGAGCCGGCGATCGCCAGCACCGGCACGATCGTGCCGAAACGGCCGAACCACATCGCGATCGCGGTCATCCAGTTGTAGAACGGCGTGCCGACCGTCAGGCCCGCGAACGCGCTGCCGTTGTTGTTCGCGGCCGAGCTGAACGCGTACAGGATTTCCGAGAAGCCGTGCGGGCCGGGGTTCGCGATGCCGGCCTTGCCTGCGTCGGCCAGCACCGCGATCGACGTGCCGACCAGCACGAGCAGCGGCGTGAGCAGCACGACGATCGACACCATCTTCATCTCGTACGACTCGATCTTCTTGCCGACGTATTCGGGTGTGCGGCCGATCATCAGGCCGGCGACGAACACCGCGAGCAGCGCGAACACGAGCATCCCGTAGAGGCCCGAACCGACACCGCCGAAGACCACCTCGCCGAGCTGCATCAGCAGCATCGGCACGAGGCCGCCGAGCGGCGTCAGCGAATCGTGCATCGCGTCGACCGCGCCGCACGACGCGGCCGTCGTCGCGACCGTGAAGATGGCGGTCTGCGCGATCCCGAAGCGCGTTTCCTTGCCCTCCATGTTGCCGCCCGGCTGCATCGCGCCGGCCGACTGGTCGACGCGAAGCGCGGCGAGCGTCGGGTTGCCGGCCTGCTCGGCGCTCACCTCGACGCCGATCGCGACCGCCAACGCGACCGTCATCGCCGCGAGCACCGCGATGCCCTGCCGGCGGTCGCCGATCATGCGGCCGAACACCAGGCACAGCGCGGCCGGGATGATCAGGATCGAGAAGATCTGCAGGAAGTTCGCGAACGGCGTCGGGTTCTCGTACGGATGCGCGGAGTTCGCGTTGAAGAAGCCGCCGCCGTTGGTGCCGAGCATCTTGATCGCTTCCTGCGACGCAACCGGGCCCATCGCGAGCGTCTGCTTGACGAGCGGGGTCGGCACCGTCACCGGGTTGCCCTTGTCGTCCTTCAGCGGGCTGCCCTGCGCGTCGAGCTTCGGCGCCGCGTAAGTGCTCGCCTGCAGCACCGGCACATCCTGGTACGCCTTCATGTTCTGGATCACGCCCTGGCTCATCAGCAGCGCGGCGACGAGCGCGGCCATCGGCACGAGCACGTACAGCGTCACGCGCGTGAGGTCGACCCAGAAGTTGCCGATCGTCTGCGCGCTGTGGCGCGCGAAGCCGCGGATCAGCGCGATCACGACGACGATGCCGGTCGCCGCCGACAGGAAGTTCTGCACGGTCAGCCCGAGCATCTGCGACAGGTAGCTGACCGTCTGCTCGGGCGTGTAGTCCTGCCAGTTCGTGTTGGCGACGAAGCTGACGGCCGTGTTGAACGCACCGTCGGGAGTCATCGCGCCGAACTGCTGCGGGTTGGCGGGCAGAAAGCCCTGCAGGCGCAGCAGCCCGTAAAGGAACAGCACGCCGAGCGCGTTGAACGCGATCGTCGCGATCGCGTATTGCTTCCAGTTCATTTCGGTGCCGGCGTCGACGCCGGCAATGCGGTACAGCGCGCGCTCGAGCGGCCCGAACACGCGCACGACGCGCGAGCTGCCGTCCATCACGCCGCTCAGGTAGCGCGCGACCGGCACGGCCGCCGCGAGCAGCACGGCGATGAACAGCAGCGTCTGCAACAGGTTGTTCGCGTTCATTCGATGTCCTCCGCGCGCAGCAGCGCAAAGACGAGATACGCGAACAGCAGGGCCGTCGAGGCGCCCGCCAGCCAAAGCATCCAGGTCATGCGCGCCCCCCGCGACCGTATTGCACGAGCTTCTCGCAACCGGCGAGCAAACCGAGGATCAGCGCGGTGAACAGCACCAGTGCACCGATGAAAACCCCATCCATTTTTGTGTTCTCCGTCGTCGAAATCTGACGACTCGAACCTTATGGGAACGCGCGTAAAGGACGGGTCAAAGGTGATCGGGCGGGTATAAAAAACGCGTAAACGCGTGCAGCGGAGGACGGCGGGCGGGGGGGGACAGGCGCCGGGACGGGCGCCGGGACGGGCGGCGGGAGGGGCGGCGGGCGACGGGCGGCGCCGCCCGCAAGGGCAAGTGCCGGCGGGGTGCCGGCACGACGGCAGCGTCAGGGAATGAGGATCGTCGAGCCGGTCGTCTTACGCGATTCGAGGTCGGCATGCGCGCGGCCGACTTCCGCGAGCGGATAGCGCTGGTTGATGCTCGTCTTCACCTTGCCCGACAGGATCACGTCGAACAGCTCGGCGGCCGCGGCTTCGAGATCGGCGCGCTTCGCGATGTACGAGAACAGCGTCGGCCGCGTGAAGAACAGCGAGCCGCGCGACGAGAACTCCTTCGAGTCGATCGCCGGCAGCGGGCCCGATGCATTACCGAAGCTGACGAAGTAGCCGAGCGGCGCGAGGCAGTCGAGCGAACCGATGTAGGTGTCCTTGCCGATCGAATCGTAGACGACCGGCACGCCCGCGCCGTTCGTGATCTCCTTCACGCGCTGCGTGAAGTTCTCGCGCGTGTAGACGATCGGATGATCGCAGCCGTGCGCCTTGGCAAGCGCGGCCTTCTCGTCGGAACCCACCGTCCCGATCACGGTCGCGCCGAGCGCCTTCGCCCACTGGCACACGAGCAGGCCGACGCCGCCGGCCGCCGCATGGATCAGGATCGTGTCGCCGGCCTTCACCGGGTACGTGCGGCGCAGCAGGTAGTGCGCGGTCAGCCCTTGCAGCATCACCGAGGCCGCGTCGTCATCGCTGATGCCGTCCGGCAGCTTCACGAGCCGCTCGGCCGGCATCACGCGCTCCTGCGCATACGCGCCCGGCGGCTGCCCGACGTACGCGACGCGATCGCCCGCCTTGAAGGCGGTCACGCCGTCGCCGACGGCCGTCACCTCGCCCGCCGCCTCCATCCCGAGGCCGCCGGGCAGCGGCTGCGGATAGAGGCCCGTACGGAAATACACGTCGATGTAATTGAGCCCGACCGCGTGCTGCCGGATCCGGACTTCGCCCGCCTTCGGCGCGCCGACCTCGACATCGACCCACTTCATCACGTCCGGGCCGCCTGGCTGGTCGTATCGGATTGCTTTCGGCATCGTTTCGCTCCTCGGTTGTCTGGAAATCGAATCTGGCAAACTCGTCAATGTCGCCCGATAGGCGATGCATGCAGACGCAGGGCTCAGCGCGTGATTCTCGCGCGTCGTATGCAGCGCGTCGCCGAAATCCCTTCACGTCCGTAGGGTTTTCGCGGAAGACGGATGGCGCGACGTCCAGCCGGTCATGCGCAATACTTTGTCACCGTCAAGTCACGACTTGCAGGGTGGATGAAATGGACGCCAGGTACGCGACGGCAAAGCGCCGCCGCCCGGCGGCCCCGTGTGCCGTGCCCTGCAGTGGAGCGTCGAAGGAAGCGGAGGGGAAGACGGCCGTGCTATTTTGCTTTTCGCCGAAGCCACGAGCCCCCATGCCATGAACGTCTTTGTCATCCGAAGTGTGTTTGTTTTCGCGTCGCTGTCGGCAAGCATCGGCATCGCACACGGCGCAGCGGTACCGCGTGTCGACGGCACCCGACTACTCGACGGCATGAGCCGCACCGACAACACGCCGTACGCCGACGCCGAACGTCACGCCATGACCGGTTATCTGGCCGGCGTGGCCGATACCTCCGAAGGCAAGGACTGGTGCGACAACGGGCGCGTCAAACCGGGAGAAATCAATTCCGAAGTACTCGGCGATCTCCGGAAACTGCCGAACGTTGCGTTGCGGGCAAACGCAGCAGGACTGGTCACCCGCATCCTGCAACAAAAATATCCTTGCCGTTGATCGGAGAACATTTGTTTGAGACCGCACTTTTCTTTGCTGAGCAGCCACTACCCGAGCAACAGAACCGTTTCGCGGGAAGCGCTTTACGAAGCGTTGGGCTGGCAGGACCTGATCTCCAATCCGTCGTATGCGAATACCTGCGCCATCCGGGTCAGCCTGGCACTCGTCAGGAGCGGCATGACATTGCGCGGCGGGCTCGTGATTCAAAAAGGTCCGCACCGGGGGCGGCGCATTGGAGCCGGACAAGCCAGACTGGCCAGAATGCTGGCAGAGCCGGCGTATTTCGGCAAAGCCGAAGTGTTTCGGCGGGACGAAGCGACAGCCCGCATTGCCGGCAGAAAAGGCGTGGTGGCTTTCTGGAATATCCCAGGCTACATGAACGGCCGTGGCGGCCATATCGACCTGATCGACGGTGCACGCGCCCTCTGCAGCTCGGATTGCTACTGGACGGCATCGACCGTGTGGTTCTGGCCGCTACGATGATCGCCGGTCCCCGATCTCGCCCGTCGCAACCGGCACCCATGTCGACACACCGCCGACACACCCTTAACGCTCGGCGTCGTCTGCCGCATCCTCCACGCGACCGATGACGCCGACCGAGCGCGCTCATCCGTCCCCGCCCTAGCACACATCCTGCATGTTCCGCGTCAGATCGTCGAGCAGCATCCGCGCCGTGGCAACATTGGTCGCGACCGGCACGTCGCATGCGCGCACCAGCGCGGTGATGTCCGGATCGTGCGGCTGCGCGGTCATCGGGTCGCGCAGGAACACGACGATGTCGACGCGGCCGTCGGCCAGCTCCGCACCGATCTGCAGATCGCCGCCGAGCGGCCCCGACAGCTTGCGCTCGACCTCGAGCCCGTGCGCGGCGGCGATGCGGCCGCCCGTCGTGCCCGTCGCGACCAGCCGGCATTGCGCGAGCGTCTCGCGGTACTGGCCCGCGAGCGCGACGATCTCGTCCTTCTTCGCGTCGTGCGCAATCAATGCGATGCGGGGTTTGCTCATCTCCGGTTCCTTCGTGGTTCGATGGTTGTCGTCTTCGTGAATGGCGCGGTGCGTGCGTCAGAACGTGCCCGGATACGCGCCGCCGTCGAGCAGCCAGTTCTGCCCGGTGATATAGCCGGCATGCACACTGCAGAGGAATGCGCACGCGGCGCCGAATTCGGCGCGCGTGCCGAGGCGCCCGGCCGGGATCTCCTTCGCGCGCCGCGCGCGCAGTTCGTCGACCGTCACGCCCTGCGCCTTCGCCGACGCGGCAAGGGTCGTCGCGATCCGGTCGGTGTCGAACAGCCCCGGCAGCAGGTTGTTGATGGTGACGCCCTGGCCGGCGACCTTGCGCGACAGCCCCGCGACGAAGCCGGTCAGCCCCGAGCGCGCGCCGTTCGACAGTGCGAGCACGTCGATCGGCGCCTTCACGGCCGAACTCGTGATATTGACGATCCGGCCGAAGCCGCGCCCGATCATCCCGTCGATGGTCGCGCGGATCAGCTCGATCGGCGTCAGCATGTTCGACTCGAGCGCGCGGATCCAGTCGTCGTGCGAGAAGTCGCGGAAGTCGCCGGGCGGCGGGCCGCCCGCATTGTTCACGAGAATGTCCGGTTGCGGGCAGGCGGCGAGCGCGGCCGCGCGCCCGTCGGGCGTCGTGATGTCGCACGCGACGGCGGTAACCGACACGTTCGCCCCGGCGCGGATCTCCTCGGCGGTTTCCTCCAGCGTGTCGCGCGTGCGCGCGACGATCACGAGATTCACACCCTCGGCGGCCAGCGCTTCCGCGCAGCCGCGCCCGAGGCCCTTGCTCGCCGCGCACACGAGTGCGGTCTTTCCTGCGATGCCGAGATCCATCGTCGATTCCTTTATGGCGACGCGCGCCGGCGCGGCCCCGCCGGGCCGCATCGCCGGACGGGCGAACGGTCGCGAACGGGCTGACACGACGCGCGGATTATCGTGAGACGTCGATAATATCCGGATCGCGCGGCGCCCTTGGTAAAATTGCGGCCATCAGCGGCAGCCGGCTTGCGCCCGCCGCCGCCCCCGATCCCCTTTTGCCGTCAAGGCGCCCGTCATGAAACAGGACAGCCGTTTCCCGAATCTCTTCATCACCGATCACCCGCTGATCCAGCACAAGCTCACGCACATGCGCGACAAGGACACGTCGACGCGCACGTTCCGCGAGTTGCTGCGCGAAATCACGCTGCTGATGGGCTACGAGATCACCCGCAACCTGCCGATCACGACCAAGCGGGTCGAAACGCCGCTCGTCGCGGTCGACGCACCGGTGATCGCGGGCAAGAAGCTGGCGATCGTGCCCGTGCTGCGCGCGGGCATCGGGATGTCGGACGGCCTGCTCGACCTGGTCCCGTCCGCGCGGGTCGGCCACATCGGCGTGTACCGCGCGGAAGATCACCGCCCGGTCGAATACCTGGTGCGCCTGCCGGACCTCGAAGACCGCATCTTCATCCTGTGCGACCCGATGGTCGCGACCGGCTACTCGGCCGTGCACGCGGTCGACGTGCTCAAGCGCCGCAACGTGCCGGCCGCGAACATCATGTTCGTCGCGCTGGTCGCCGCGCCCGAAGGCGTGCAGGTGTTCCAGGACGCGCACCCGGACGTGAAGCTGTTCGTCGCGTCGCTCGACTCGCACCTGAACGAGCACGCGTACATCGTGCCGGGCCTGGGCGACGCGGGCGACCGCCTGTTCGGCACCAAGAACTGACGCGCCGCCCCCGGGTCGAGCGGCCGGTGCGCGGCGACGGCCCGCACCGGCCGTTCGGCCATGCGCGGCGGCCCCGAAGCGACGGTCGCCGCGTGATAAAATCACGTTCTACTCGACACGCGCGGCCCCGCGGCATCACGCCCGCCGACACGGCCGCCGATTCAACGACACATTGGCACAATCGCCCGCGCAGCGCGCCCGGGCACGGAGAAAGGTATGGCTGGTCATTCGAAATGGGCCAACATCAAGCATAAGAAGGCAGCGGCCGACGCGAAGCGCGGCAAGATCTGGACCCGCCTGATCAAGGAAATCCAGGTCGCGGCCCGTCTCGGCGGCGGCGACGCGAACTCGAACCCGCGTCTGCGTCTCGCGGTCGACAAGGCGGCCGACGCCAACATGCCGAAGGACAACGTCAAGCGCGCGATCGACCGCGGTGTCGGCGGCGCGGACGGCGCGAACTACGAAGAAATCCGTTACGAAGGCTACGGCATCAGCGGCGCGGCCATCATCGTCGACACGCTGACCGACAACCGCACCCGCACGGTCGCGGAAGTCCGCCACGCATTCTCGAAGTTCGGCGGCAACATGGGCACCGACGGTTCGGTCGCGTTCATGTTCGATCACGTCGGCCAGTTCCTGTTCGCGCCCGGCACGTCGGAAGACGCGCTGATGGAAGCGGCGCTCGAAGCCGGCGCGGACGACGTCAGCACGAACGACGACGGCTCGATCGAGGTGCTGTGCGACTGGCAGGCGTTCTCGGCGGTGAAGGACGCGCTCGAAGCCGCGGGCTTCAAGGCCGAACTCGCCGAAGTGACGATGAAGCCGCAGAACGAAGTCGAATTCACCGGCGACGATGCGGCGAAGATGCAGAAGCTCCTGGACGCGCTCGAGAACCTCGACGACGTGCAGGAGGTGTATACGAACGCCGTCATCGTCGAGGAATGAGATGCCGGCCGCCGTGCACCCAGTCACGGCGGCGGCCCGACCGATTTCGCGGCCGGCGCGCCTGAGCGTGCCGGCCGCCCTGTTTTCTAGTCTGCGGGGAATCCCATGAAACTACTCGTCGTCGGTTCCGGCGGCCGCGAACATGCGCTCGCGTGGAAGCTCGCGCAATCGCCGCGCGTCCAGATGGTCTACGTCGCGCCCGGCAATGGCGGCACGGCGCAGGACGAGCGTCTGAAAAACGTCGACATCACGTCGCTCGACGCGCTGGCCGATTTCGCGGAAAGCGAAGGTGTCGCGTTCACGCTCGTCGGGCCGGAAGCGCCGCTCGCGGCCGGCATCGTCAACCTGTTCCGCGCCCGCGGCCTGAAGGTGTTCGGCCCGACCCGCGAAGCCGCGCAGCTCGAAAGCTCGAAGGATTTCGCGAAGGCGTTCATGAAGCGTCACGGCATTCCGACCGCCGACTACGAAACCTTCTCCGACGCCGCCGCCGCGCATGCGTACATCGACGCGAAGGGTGCGCCGATCGTCGTGAAGGCCGACGGCCTCGCGGCCGGCAAGGGTGTCGTCGTCGCGATGACGCTGGAAGAAGCGCACGCCGCCGTCGACATGATGCTGTCGGGCAACAAGCTGGGGGACGCCGGCGCGCGCGTCGTGATCGAGGAATTCCTCGATGGCGAGGAAGCGAGCTTCATCGTGATGGTCGACGGCAAGCACGCGCTGGCCCTGGCATCGAGCCAGGACCACAAGCGCCTGCTCGACGAGGACCGCGGCCCGAACACGGGCGGCATGGGCGCCTATTCGCCCGCGCCGATCGTCACGCCGCAGATGCACGCACGCGTGATGCGCGAAATCATCATGCCGACGGTACGCGGAATGGAGAAGGACGGCATCCGCTTCACGGGCTTCCTGTATGCGGGCCTGATGATCGACAAGGAAGGCAATCCGCGCACGCTCGAATTCAACTGCCGGATGGGCGACCCCGAGACGCAGCCGATCATGGCGCGCCTGAAGAGCGATTTCTCGAAGGTCGTCGAACAGGCGATCGCGGGCACGCTCGATTCGGTCGAGCTCGACTGGGATCGCCGCACCGCGCTCGGCGTCGTGCTGGCCGCGCACGGCTATCCGGACGCGCCGCGCAAGGGCGACCGCATCAACGGGATCCCGGCCGAGACGGCCCAGGCCGTGACGTTCCATGCAGGCACGACGCTCGCCGAAGGCGACAAGCTCGTCACGTCGGGCGGCCGCGTGCTGTGCGTGGTCGGCCTCGCCGATTCGGTGCGCGAAGCGCAGCAGCATGCGTACGACACGATCAACCAGATCAATTTCGAAGGCATGCAGTACCGGCGCGACATCGGCTTTCGCGCACTGAACCGCAAGAGCGCGTGACGCACTGACCGCCTGCCCGCGCAGGCCCCTCTGCCGGGGTTCGATAGAATGCCCGGCAGTGGCCTTTTTTACGGCCCCCGCTTCGCGCGGGGGCACCCAGTCCAGACATGACCGATTCCACCTACGACGTGCCACGCGTGCGCACCTACCTCCAGGGCCTGCAGACTCGCATCGCCGACGCGCTCGGCGCGCTCGACGGCACGCCGCTTGCAACCGACGCATGGCAGCGCGGCCCGGAAGAGCGGCTGCGCGGCGGCGGCTGTACGCGGATTCTCGAAGGCGGCCGCGTGTTCGAGCGCGCGGGGATCGGTTTTTCCGACGTCGCGGGCGACGCGCTGCCGCCGTCGGCGAGCGCCGCGCGCCCGCAGCTGGCCGGCCGCGGCTTCGAGGCGCTCGGTGTGTCGCTGGTGCTGCACCCGCGCAACCCGTACTGCCCGACCGTACACATGAACGTGCGGATGCTGATCGCGACGAAGCCGGGCGAGGCGCCGATCTTCTGGTTCGGCGGCGGCATGGATCTGACACCGGTTTATCCGTTCGAGGACGACGCGCGGCATTTCCACCAGGTCTGCAAGGACGCGCTCGATCCGTTCGGCGCCGAGCTCTACCCGCGCTTCAAGACCTGGTGCGACGAGTATTTCTTCCTGAAGCACCGCAACGAGACGCGCGGCATCGGCGGAATCTTCTTCGACGATTTCTCCGAGCCCGGATTCGAACGCTCGTTTGACACGATGCAAAGCGTCGGCGACGCGTTCCTGAACGCGTACCTGCCCATCGTCGAACGCCGCGCCGCGCTGCCGTACGGCGAGCGCGAGCGCGACTTCCAGGCCTACCGGCGCGGCCGCTACGTCGAATTCAATCTCGTGTTCGACCGCGGCACGCTGTTCGGCCTGCAAAGCGGCGGCCGGACCGAATCGATCCTGATGTCGATGCCGCCGGTCGCGAACTGGCGCTACAACTGGCAACCCGAGCCGGGCTCGCCGGAAGCGCGCCTGAGCGAGTTTCTCGTGCCGCGCGACTGGGTGTGAGCCCGCCGCGCCCCGCCGCCCCAAGAACAGGACACGTTTTTCTGGACACCACCGCCCGCCCCGCCCCGCAGCCGCACCTGCCGTTACGTCGCATCGGCCTGCTGGGCGGCACGTTCGACCCGATCCACGACGGTCACCTCGCGCTCGCGCGCCGGTTCGCCGACGTGCTCGGCCTGACCGAGCTCGCGCTGCTGCCGGCCGGGCAGCCGTACCAGAAACGCGACGTGTCGGCCGCCGAGCATCGGCTCGCGATGACGCGCGCCGCCGCCGGCTCGCTGCATCTGCCCGGCGTGACGGTCACCGTCGCGACCGACGAGATCGAGCACGCCGGGCCAACCTATACGGTCGAGACGCTCGCGCGCTGGCGCGAGCGGATCGGCCCCGATGCATCGCTGTCGCTACTGATCGGCGCCGACCAGCTGGTTCGGCTCGACACCTGGCGCGACTGGCGCAAGCTGTTCGACTACGCGCACGTGTGCGCGTCGACGCGCCCGGGTTTCGACCTTGGCGCGGCGTCACCGGCCGTCACGCAGGAAATCGCGCGGCGGCAGGCCGGCGCCGACGTGCTGAAAGCGACGCCGGCCGGCCATCTGCTGATCGATACGACGCTGGCGTTCGATATCGCCGCAACCGACATCCGCGCGCACCTGCGCGAATGCATCGCGCGTCATGCGCAAATGCCCGATGCGTCGGCCGAGCATGTGCCGGCCGCCGTCTGGGCCTATATTCTTCAACATCGTCTCTACCATTCCTGATTCCATGGATATCCGCAAACTGCAGCGCGTGATCGTCGACGCTCTCGAAGACATCAAGGCGCAAGACATCAAGGTGTTCAACACCAGCCACCTGACCGAACTGTTCGACCGCGTGATCGTCGCGTCGGGCACGTCGAACCGCCAGACCAAGGCACTCGCGTCGAGCGTGCGCGACAAGGTCAAGGAAGCCGGCGGCGACATCGTCAGCTCCGAGGGCGAAGACACCGGCGAATGGGTGCTGGTCGACTGCGGCGACGCGGTCGTGCATATCCTGCAACCGGCGCTGCGCCAGTATTACAACCTCGAGGAAATCTGGGGCGACAAGCCCGTGCGGATGAAGCTCGGCGGCGGCAAGGACGGTTTCGCGACGGCCAGCGAAGGCGAGGACGACGACGAAGAAGCGCCCGCACGCCCGGCGCGCAAGACGGCGGCCCGCCGCCGCTGAGCCGCAGCGAGTCGCCCCGATGAAGCTTTTCATCCTCGCGGTCGGCCACAAGATGCCCGGCTGGATCGCGTCCGGCTTCGACGAATACACGAAGCGGATGCCGCCCGAGCTGCGCATCGAGCTGCGCGAGATCAAGCCCGAACTGCGTTCGGGTGGCCGCAGCGCGGAAAGCGTGATGGCGGCCGAGCGGCAGAAGATCGAGGCCGCGCTGCCGAAGGGCGCGCGCATCGTCGCGCTCGACGAGCGCGGCCGCGACTGGACCACCATGCAGCTCGCGCAGGCCTTGCCCGGCTGGCAGCAGGACGGCCGTGACGTCGCGTTCGTGATCGGCGGCGCCGACGGGCTCGATCCGGAACTGAAAGCGCGCGCCGACGTGCTGCTGCGCATCTCCAGCATGACGCTGCCGCACGGGATGGTCCGCGTGCTGCTTGCCGAACAGCTTTACCGGGCGTGGAGCATCACGCAGAATCATCCCTATCATCGCGCATGACGTGCCGTCCTCGGACGCGCGCCGCGCGCGCTCACCGAGATAACGACACCATGCCGTCCAGCACGCCTTCCGCCCTTTTCCCGCTCCTTTACCTCGCTTCACAAAGCCCACGCCGCCAGGAATTGCTGCAGCAGATCGGCGTGCGCTTCGACCTGCTGCTGCCGCGCCCCGACGAGGACGCCGAGGCGCTCGAAGCCGAACTGCCCGGCGAAGCCCCCGACGCGTACGTGCGGCGCGTCACCGTCGCGAAGGCCGAGGCCGCGCGTGCGCGCCTCGTCGCGAGCGGCAAGCCGGCCGCGCCGGTGCTCGTCGCCGATACCACGGTGACGATCGACGGCGCGATCCTCGGCAAGCCGGCCGACGCCGACGACGCGCTCGCGATGCTCACCCGCCTCGCGGGCCGCGAACACGAGGTGCTGACCGCGGTTGCCGTGATCGGCGCCGACGGCGAACTGCTGCCGCCCGCGCTGTCGCGCTCGTCGGTGCGCTTTTCGGCTGCACCGCGCGACGCCTTCGCGCGCTACGTCGAAACCGGCGAGCCGTTCGGCAAGGCGGGCGCGTATGCGATCCAGGGCCGCGCCGCTGAATTCATCGAGCGAATCGACGGTTCCCATTCGGGTATCATGGGTCTGCCCCTTTTTGAGACTGCCGCGTTGCTGCGCACCGCGCGCCTCGCCTTCTGAATCCCACCATGAACGAAGAAATCCTGATCAACCTCACGCCCCAGGAAACGCGGGTCGCACTCGTCCAGCAAGGCGCGGTGCAGGAGCTTCACGTCGAGCGCACGCTGTCGCGCGGGCGGGTCGGCAACATCTACCTCGGCAAGGTCGTGCGCGTGCTGCCCGGCATGCAGTCGGCGTTCATCGACATCGGCCTGGAGCGCGCGGCGTTCCTGCACGTCGCGGACATCTGGCATCCGCGGCTCGCCGGCGAGCCGCAGTCGGGCGCGCCGCACCAGCCGATCGAGAAGATCGTGTTCGAAGGCCAGACGCTGATGGTCCAGGTGATCAAGGATCCGATCGGCACGAAGGGCGCGCGCCTGTCGACGCAGGTCAGCATCGCGGGCCGCACGCTCGTGTATCTGCCGCAGGAGCCGCACATCGGCATCTCGCAGAAAATCGAGAGCGAAGCCGAGCGCGAGGCCGTGCGCGCGCGCCTGACCGCCGTGATCCCGCCGGACGAGAAAGGCGGTTACATCGTGCGCACGATCGCCGAGGATGCCACCTCCGAGGAGCTGGCCGGCGACGTCACGTACCTGCGCAAGACCTGGGCGACGATCGTCGCGCAGGCGCAGCGGCTGCCGGCGACGAGCCTGCTGTACCAGGATCTCGACCTCGCGCAGCGCGTGCTGCGCGATTTCTCGAACGACGACACGACGCGCATCCAGGTCGATTCGCGCGAGACGTACCAGCGCCTCGCGGAATTCGCGGACGAGTTCACGCCGGCGGTGAGTCCGAAGCTGCATCACTACACCGGCGAGCGGCCGCTGTTCGACCTGTACAACATCGAGACGGAGATCCAGCGCGCGCTGTCGCGCCGCGTCGACCTGAAGTCGGGCGGCTACCTGATGATCGACCAGACCGAGGCGATGACGACGATCGACGTGAACACCGGCGGCTACGTCGGCGCACGCAACTTCGACGACACGATCTTCAAGACCAACCTCGAGGCCGCGCACACGATCGCGCGGCAATTGCGGCTGCGCAATCTCGGCGGGATCATCATCATCGACTTCATCGACATGGAGAACGCCGAGCATCGCGACGCGGTGCTGTCGGAGCTGAAGAAGGCGCTGTCGCGCGACCGCACGCGCGTGACGGTCAACGGCTTCTCGCAGCTCGGGCTCGTCGAGATGACGCGCAAGCGCACGCGCGAATCGCTCGCGCACGTGCTGTGCGAGCCGTGCCCGACCTGCCAGGGCAAGGGCCAGGTGAAGACGTCGCGCACCGTGTGCTACGACATCCTGCGCGAGATCCTGCGCGAGTCGCGCCAGTTCAATCCGCGCGAATTCCGCGTGATCGCCGCGCAGCAGGTGATCGACCTGTTCCTCGACGAGGAGTCGCAGCATCTCGCGATGCTGATCGACTTCATCGGCAAGCCGGTGTCGCTGCAGGTCGAGTCGAACCTGAGCCAGGAGCAGTACGATATCGTGCTGATGTGACGCCTGCCTGCCCGCCGCCGGCTTTGCCGCGCGGCGCCCCGACGCGGCCACCCGGACCGCTTGCGCATGTCGCGCCAGCGCCCGCCGCCGCCTTTTTCTTTTCATGTACATCACACACCATGAGCCAACGCCACAACCGCCGCCAGCGCAAGAAACTCCACATCGCCGAGTTCCAGGAACTCGCGTTCAACGCGACCGCGCAATACCGCAACGAGCTGTCCGATCTCGAGCGCGGCCAGCTGATCGATTCGTTCATCGATTTCGTCGAAGCGAACGGGCTGCTCACCGTCGCGTCCGCCGACGAAGGGATCGGCGCATACGTGATCTCCGGCGCGCCGCGCGGCACGACGACCGATGCCGACCGCGAGAGCGTGCGTGCGTGGCTGGCCGCACGGCCGGAGCTGACCGACGTCCAGGTCAGCGAATTCAGCGACGCGTGGTATCCGGACGCCTGACGTTCCGGTTGCTCCGCCCATCGCGCGGCGCCCGCGCCTGCCCGCGTGAGGGCGGCCCGGGCTGGCGCCGCCGCTTCTCCCGCACGTCTTGACTCTCCCCCCTTCTCCTCGAATCACACGACGCGCCCCGCGTCGACCGTGATTACCCCGATTCCGGCAGTGAATCGGACGCTTACTTCAATTTAACGATCATTAAAAGACGGCTCGCGCAGACGGACCTACTCTGATCGTACGAATCCGGTGATTTCCGGCACGATCGGCAAGCAAGACGAAAGAATGCAAACGACTCGTCTTGCAAGCGCTCCGGATTCCGACTCAGGCGAAGACGCGACACGGCGACAGGTCAATCAGGGAGACAACAACGATGCGCCCGCCGCTTCACTTCCGCAGCGACGACACGTCGGCGCACACGAAGACCGCCTGATCCATTTCCATAATCGAGACGAGGACGACATGAACACGCCCACCACCCATCAAGTAGGACTCCGAATGATCATGATCGCGGCAGGCGTTGCGGCGCTGATGTCGCTGTCCGCGTGCGGCGGCTCCGGCTCGCTGAGCCAGGGCACCGGCGGCTCCGGGTCGGGGTCCGGCGACACGACGGCGTCGACCGGCGGCACCAGCAACGGTACGAGCGGCACGTCGGCGTCGACGGGCGGCACCGGCAGCACCGGCAGCACCGGCAACGGTGCGAGCGGCTCGTCGGCCAACGGCGTCGGCCAGTCGATCGCTGCGTCGAGCAACATCGTGACGGCCGGCGGCGGCGCCGTCTCCGGCGTCGGCACGGCGATCGCGGCCCAAACGCTGCCCGGCACGACCCCCGCGACCACGCAGGTGCTCGGCGCGGTCGTGCAGGATGTCGGCGCGGCCGTCACCACGCTCGGCAGCGGCCTCGGCTCGGGCCTCGGCCAGCTCGGCGCGTCGTCGAATCCGGTCGGCACGACGGTCGCGAGCACGGGCGGCGTGGTCACGGATCTCGGTCAGGCCGTCGCCGCGACGGGCGGAGTCGTGTCGAGCCTGGGGGCCACCGGTTCCGCACTGGCGCCGCTTGCGCCCGTCACCTCGCCCGTCGGCGGTGCCGTGACGATGCTCGGCAACACGATCGCGGGCGGCGGCGCGACGCTCGGCACGCAACTGTCGACCGGCCCCGTCGCGCAGGTGACGGGCGCGGCCAGCTCGGCGATCACGCCGATCACGACGACGGTCGGCTCGCTCACGCAGACAGCCGCCGCAAGCACGCCGCTCGGCGCGCCGCTGACGAATCTCGTCACGACCGTCGGCAACGGCGTCGCGAACGCCGGCACGACGATCGCGAAGACGGGCAACAATCCGGTCACGACCGGCGTCGGCAACGTCGTGACCGCGACCGGCAACACGGTCGCCACCGCAGGCACCGCGCTGCTCGGCGGCGGCGCGGCCGCGACGAGTCCGCTCGCCCCCGTAACGGGGCTCCTGTCGACCGGTGCACTCGGCGGCACGACGGGCGGCGGCAACCCGGCCGGCGCGCTCACGTCGGCGGTCGGCGGCCTGACGGGCGGCAGCGGCAGCGGCGCGCTGTCGAACACCGGCGGCGGCCTGCTCGCCCCGGTTACGACGACGCTTGGCACGCTGGCCAAAAAGTAACGTCACGCCGGCAGCCCGTGCGGCGCCCGTACCGTCGTCGACGGTCGGGCGCCGCGCGCGTCAGGGCACCCGTACACCCGATGCTGCCCGCCCCGCGATCGATCGCTACCCTTTCCCCGCCATTCCGCGCCGAATCCTCCGCGGAAATCGGTCCTGAAAGGAAGACACGTTAAACTCTCACCTCGCGAGGTGCGCCGCCCGCACCCGCCATCCATCGCCAGCCGCGCGCCTCCCGCCCGGCCCCCGACCCATGGAGTGAGTGTCAATGAGCGGCGGACTCCCGTTTCCCGCATCCCGCATGTCGTTCCCGTCCTCGACGGTCTTCCTGGTGCTCGCAGCCGCCGCGCTGCTGTCCGGCTGCGGACTGCTGCCGACCCAGAATCCGCCCGCGCCGATCAGCGAGGCGCTCATCGAGCCCGTCGAGGAAACCGCCGGCAAGCCGCTGACGATGCCGCCCGTGCCGCCGCTCGTGCAGCCGGAGGAACCGGAAGCGCCGAAAAAGCCGCACCGCGAGGCGACGCGGCCGAAGCCGGTGCAA
This sequence comes from Burkholderia sp. SIMBA_062, assembly GCF_046534765.1. Taxonomy (NCBI): domain Bacteria; kingdom Pseudomonadati; phylum Pseudomonadota; class Betaproteobacteria; order Burkholderiales; family Burkholderiaceae; genus Burkholderia; species Burkholderia sp. SIMBA_062. The sequence continues at coordinate 162,761 of NZ_JAWRYD010000010.1, read as the reverse complement.
CGTGCCGAACCGCCGACCCCGCCGCCTCCGCCGCCGCCCCCGCTCGTCGCGACCCGCCCGCTCGACCGCACCCAGATCCATGCACTGCTCGACAGCGAAGTCGCGCGCCGCAACGGCAAGGTGATCGGCCGCGCGGTCGACATGGTGATCGACGCGAGCGGCAAGCCGCGCGAGATGATCGTCAACCTGCAGGGCTTCATGGGCATCGGCGACCGCAAGGTCATCTTCCCGTGGAACGTGTTCCGCTTCACGCCGGGCGGCAAGCATGAGCCGATCGTGCTCGACGTGCCGTCGGGCGACCTGCCGCCTGCCGCGAGGCCCAAGGCCGTGCCGCTGTCGGGTTCGGCCGCGGCATCGCCCTCAACGCGACTGCCGATGCTCGACAGCGACGTCGAGCGCCCGAACGGCACCAAGATCGGCCGCGTCGTCGACGTGCTGATCGACCGCGCCGCGCAGCCGCAGGCCATCGTGCTCGACCTCGGCGGGCTCGTGAACCCGGACCGCCGCTCGATCGCCGCGAGCTGGGGCGCACTGCGCTTCGTCACGCGTGACAAGGCGCTGCACCCGCAGCTCGACCTGAACGACGCACAGATCAAGGCGGCGCCGCCCTACGCGGCCGACAAGCCGATCGTCGCGGTCTACCCGCCCGTTGCCCCGGCACCGGCGCAGGCTTCCTCTGCGAGTGCGACCCGATGACGATCAAGCATTCCGTCACCGTACGCAGTCTGCGGTCGCTCGACTGGCTCAACTTTTTCGTTGCAAACGTTCAAACCGGGTTCGGTCCGTTCATCGCGTCCTACCTCGCGTCGCACAAGTGGACGCAGGGCGAGATCGGCATGGTGCTGTCGATCGGTACGATCAGCGCGATGGTCAGCCAGGTGCCGGGCGGCGCCGCCGTCGACGCGCTGAAGAACAAGAAAGGCGCGGCCGCTTGGGCGATCGTGGCCATCATCCTGTCCGCGGTGCTGCTCGCGTCGAGCCCGACGATCGTGCCGGTGATCGCGGCCGAAGTGTTCCACGGCTTCGCGAGCTGCATGCTCGTGCCGGCGATGGCCGCGATCTCGTTCTCGCTGGTCGGCCGCGCCGACCTCGGCGACCGGCTCGGCCGCAACGCGCGCTGGGCGTCGATCGGCAGCGCGGTCGCGGCGGGCCTGATGGGGCTCACCGGCGAGTATTTCTCCGCGCGTGCGGTGTTCTGGCTGACCGCGGTGCTGGCATTGCCCGCGCTGTTCGCGCTCGCGATGATCCAGCCGACGCACGAAGTGATTCCGCAGTCGTCGAAGCCCGACGATCACGACGAAGGCGAGCACCGCGAGACGCTGCTCGAGCTGCTGCGCGATCGCCGGATGCTGATCTTCGCGTCGTGCGTCGTGCTGTTCCACCTGTCGAACGCGGCGATGCTCAACCTCGCGGCCGGCGAAGTCACGGCCGGGATGGGAGAGAACGTGCAGCTCGTGATCGCCGCGTGCATCATCGTGCCGCAGGCGATCGTCGCGATGCTGTCGCCGTGGGTCGGCCGCTCGTCGCAACGCTGGGGACGAAGGCCGATCCTGCTGCTCGGGTTCTCCGCGCTGCCGGTGCGCGCGCTGCTGTTCGCCGGCGTGAGCAGCCCGTACCTGCTCGTGCCGGTGCAGATGCTCGACGGCATCAGCGCGGCCGTGTTCGGCGTGATGCTGCCGCTGATCGCGGCCGACGTCGCGGGCGGCAAGGGCCGCTACAACCTGTGCATCGGGCTGTTCGGTCTTGCGGCCGGAATCGGCGCGACGCTCAGCACGGCCGTGGCCGGCTATGTCGCCGATCACTTCGGCAACACGACCAGCTTCTTCGGGCTCGCCGCGGCCGGCGCGCTCGCGGTGCTGCTGGTCTGGCTCGCGATGCCCGAAACGCGCGTCGACAACGGCGACGTGACCGCCGGCGAGCCCGCCGCCGCGTCGCCCGAACAGGCGCACTGACGCGCCCGCACCGCCCCCGCTTCTTGGCACGACACGATGGATACGATCAGGACACTCAACGAAGCCCGCCAGCAGATCCAGCAGTCGATCTTCGATCTGTTCAAGGGGCTGACCTTCGGCGAACGGCTCACGCAGGGCGTGCTGATGGCGCTGCAGGCGGTCTGCGGCGCGTGCCTCGCGTACACGATCGGCCGTGCGCTGCACACCGAACAGGCCGTGTGGGCGGCGGTCACCGCGATCGCCGTCACGCAGCACAACTACTCGGACACGATGTCGCTGTCGCGCGACCAGTTCATCGGCGCGATGATCGGCGGCCTGCTCGGCTTCGCGGGCGCAGCGCTCGGCGGCGATCGCCTCGTCGCCTATGCGATCGCGGTCGCGCTCACGATCGTCAGCTGCTGGTGCCTGAACGTCGGCAGTGCGGCGCGGCTCGGCGGCGTGACCGCGACGATCGTGCTGCTGTTTCCGGGCAACGGCCCGCTATGGGACATTCCGCTGATGCGGCTCGGGGAAGTGGCGCTCGGCACCGTATGCGCGCTGGCCGTGTGCTGGGCGATGTCGCTGATCGAGCGACGCTGGTTCCGCCGGGCGGCGGCAAAGTGACGCGGCGCCGGGCAACGCGCCCGGCAGCCGGATGAACCATCGAAAAGAAACGGTTACGGACCGACCCGCAGCACGATGCCCGAACCGATCTGCACCAGCAAATAGTCGCCGCCGACGCCGACCCACTGATAGCCGCGCGGCGGCGCACTCAGATGATAGCCGCGCCAGTCCTCGACCACGTACTGGCGATCGCGGAATTCGCCGGGAAGCCGGTCGCCCTTGTGCCACTCGCGACGCGGCTGGTCGGCCCAGCGCGGCGGCACGTCGTCCTCGTGGCGCATCTGGCCGGGCGGCATGTGCTTCGGGCCATGCCCGCGGTGCATGCCACGATCGCCATGATCGCCGTGGTTGTCGTAGTTGCCGTGACCCTGCGCCATGGCTGCGGGTGCCGCGAAACCCGCCACGATCAGCGCGGCCAGCATCGTCCCGTGCATCTTCTTCATTGTTCTTCCCTCCGAGTTGTTACGTCGAACCGGAAACAACGGTGCCTGCCGATCCAGACTAGCACACCGGCGTGACCCGGCGTCACGCCGCCTGCTGCTGGTATTGAATCCGGTGGAGGTGCGCGTACAGCCCGCCGTGGCGCAGCAGTTCTTCGTGGCTGCCCTCTTCGACGATCTTGCCGGCTTCGAGCACGAGGATTCGGTCCGCGCGCTCGATCGTCGACAGCCGGTGCGCGATCACGAGCGTCGTGCGCCCTTCCATCAGCCGCTCGAGCGCGGCCTGCACGTGGCGTTCGGATTCCGAATCGAGCGCGGAGGTCGCCTCGTCGAGGATCAGGATCGGCGCGTCCTTGTAGATCGCGCGCGCGATCGCGAGCCGCTGCCGCTGGCCGCCCGACAGACGCATCCCGTTGCCGCCGACCAGCGTGTCGAGCCCGTCGGGCATCGCGGCGACCGCGTCGGCAAGGTTCGCCGCCTCGAGTGCCGCCTGCACGCGTGCGCGGTCGGGCGTCTGGCCGTACGCGACGTTCGCGGCGATCGTGTCGTTGAACAGCACGACGTCCTGGCTGACCATCGCCATCTGGCCGCGCAGCGCGTGGATGTCGTAGTCGGCCACCGGCACGCCGTCGACCAGGATCGCGCCGCCCGTGGGGTCGAAGAAGCGCGGCAGCAGGTTCACGAGGGTCGTCTTGCCGCTGCCCGACGGCCCCGCCAGCGCGATCATCTCGCCCGGCGCGACCTTGAACGAAATGCGGTCGAGCGTCGGCCGCTCGGATGCGCCGTAGTCGAACGACACGCCGCGGAATTCGATCTCGCCGCGCGCGTGCGGCAACGCACGGCCGCCGCCCTGCGGCTCGGCCGGCTCGTCGATCAGCCCGAAGATCAGCTCGGCGGCCGTCATCCCGCGCTGCAGCGGCTGGTTGACGTCGATCAGGTGCTTGAGCGGCGAAATCACCAGCAGCATCGACGTGACGAACGCGACGAAGCCGCCGACCGTCGTTTGATCGTTGGTCGACTGCACGACCGCGATCGTGATCACGACCGCGAGCGCGATCGACGCGAGGAACTGCGTCAGCGGCTGCGCGAGCCCGCCGGAGATCGTCATGCGCATCGCATAGCCGCGCAGGCGCTTGCTCATCGCCGCGAAGCGGTCCATCTCGTACGTCTCGCCGTTGTGCACCTTGACGACCTTGTAGCCGCCGACCGTCTCCTCGACGATGTACGACAGCTCGTTGGTCAGCGTCTGGTGCTCGCGGTTCAGGCGGCGCAGGCGGCGGTTGATCTTGCTGACGAGCCAGCCGATGCCCGGCAGGATCACCGCGACGATCAGCGTGAGCCGCCAGTTCAGGTAGAACAGGTAGCCGAGCAGGAACATCACGGTCAGCGAGTCGCGCACGAGCGTGACCATCACGCCGGTGAGCACCGACAGGATCTGGTTGACCTCGAACACGATCGCGTTGATCACCGTGCTCGCCGTCTCGCGCTGGAAGAACGACGCGCCCGTGTGCAGCATCCGCTGGAACATTTCGAGCCGCAGCTGCAGCAGGATGCGGTTCGATACGTAGTTGAGCAGGTAATTCGACGCGTACTGCGACACGCCGCGCACGAGCGCGAGGCCGATCACGGCCATCGGCACGTACCATTTCGCGCGGTCGCTGCCGTGCGAGCCGAAGCCGTGGTCGAGCAGCGGCTTGAGCAGCGCCGGAATCCCGGCTTCGGTGGCCGCGACGACGCCCATCGTGACGACGGCGAGCACCACGATGCCGATCAGCGGCCGGATGTACGGCCACAGGCGCTTGAGAACCGTGAACGGCGACGTGCCCGTGCCGTCCATCGGTTTGCGAAGAGTGTTCTGGGTTTCCAAGGCAATCCTTCTTGAGCCGCGACGCGGCGCCCGGGGCATGGCTGCCCGGGATTCGCCCAGTCCGGCGGTTGCCGAAAAAGGCCCAACATTATAGCTGTACCGCCCACGCCGGCACGGCCGTTGCCGAAGGGGCCGCCGACCGGTGCGCGGGTATACTGCCGCTCACCGTTTTCTCCGCCTTTTCGACGATTTCATGGCAGAACCCACCCTCGGCGTCGCTCTCATCGCCCTCAACGCGGCCGCGCGGCTCGCGCAGTGCCTCGACGCGCTGGCCTTCGCCGACGACGTCGTCGTGATCGACGGCGGCAGCACCGACGACACCGTCGCGATCGCCCGTGCACATGGCGCCCGCGTGATCGTCGAGCGTGACTGGCCCGGCTTCGGCCCGCAGAAGAACCGCGCGCTCGCCGCGCTCGACACCGACTGGATCCTGTCGCTCGACACCGACGAGGTGGTCAGCCCCGAACTCGCGCAGTCGATCCGTGCGGCCATCCGCGCGCCCGGCGCGCAAGTCTACGCGCTCGACCGGCTGTCGAGCTTCTGCGGCCAGTGGATCCGCCACAGCGGCTGGTATCCGGACTGGGTGCCGCGTCTGTTCCGGCGCGGCGCCGCACGCTTCTCCGACGACCTGGTGCATGAACGGCTCGTGTTCGACACGCCCGCGCAGCGGCTGCCGGGCAAGCTGATGCACTATTCGTACGAGGATTTCGAAACCGTCGTACGCAAGCTCGATGCATATTCGACGGCAGGCGCGCGCCAGCGCCGCGCGGCAGGCCAGCGCGGCGGCTTCGGCAAGGCGCTCGCGCGCGGCGCATGGGCGTTCGTGCGGACCTACGTGCTGCGGCGCGGGTTTCTCGACGGACGCGCGGGCTTCATGATCGCCGTGTTCAACGCGGAAACGGTGTACTACCGCTTTCTGAAGCTCGGCCACGAGCCGGCCCGCTGAGCGCGGCCCGCCCCGCCCCATCCTGACGCCGCCGGCATGCCGCCGGCCCGGCGTTACAATGCCGGGCTGCCCGCGCGCGATGCGCGCCCCAAGCGGCGCCGCGCCACGCGCCGCCGCCACGACGACCACCGAATCCGACCGCCATGTTCTCCATCATCATCCCGACCTGGAACAACCTGCCGTACCTCAAGCTCGTCGTCGACAGCCTGCGCCGTCATTCGGCGTACGACCACCAGATCATCGTGCACGTGAACGACGGCTCGGACGGCACGCTCGACTGGGTGCGCGGCGAAGGCATCGAGCACACCGCGTCGCCGACCAACATCGGCATCTGCCACGCGGTGAACCTGGCCGCCGCGCGCGCGACGCGCGACTACGTCGTCTACATGAACGACGACATGTACTGCTGCCCCGGCTGGGATGCGGCGCTCGTGCGGCGCATCGAGCAGATGCCGACCGACCTGTTCATGCTGTCCGGCACGATGGTCGAGCCGGTCGACACGCGCAACCCGTGCGTCGTCGTCAGCAATTTCGGCCGCGACGCCGAGCAGTTCGACGCGGCCGGCCTCGTCGCGGCCACGCCGCGGCTCGCGCGCGCGGACTGGCTCGGCTCGACCTGGCCGCCGACGCTCGTGCACCGCGACTGGTGGAACCGCATCGGCGGCTACAGCAGCGAACTGTCGCCGGGCATGAGCAGCGACAACGACTTCTCGATGAAATTCTGGGACGCCGGCTGCCGGATCTTCCTCGGCGTCGGCGACAGCCTCGTCTATCACTTCCAGCAGAAGAGCACCGGCAAGATCGTGAAGAACGACGGCCGCCGCCAGTTCCTCAACAAATGGGGCATGACGCAGGCCACGTTCGACCGCTATTACCTGCATCGCGGCGAGCCGGCCGGCTCGCGTATCGCGCTCGACACGCCGGCCGTCGCCGGGCGCCTCAAGCGCGCGCTGCTGCGCTCGCGGATCAAGCGCGCCTTCAGCTGATCCGGCCCCGGAAACCTCGCGGAAACGCGCGCCGCTTCGCGTATACTGCGCGCTTCGTCCCGGGGCACTGCCGCCGCGGGGCGGGCGGCGCGCAGCACGGTGCCCGCATGCCGCATTCGTCCATTCGACAGGTTCCGATGCTTTCGTTTTCCCCTCCCGCCACGCGGCGCCTGACCGCCGCCCGCGCCTTCGCCGTCATCGCGCTCTGCATGGTGCCCGTCTCGACCGCGCTGACCAATGTGTTCTGCGGGCTGTTCGCGGCCGCGCTCGTCATCTCCCCCGAATTCTGGCGCGACCTGCGCTCGTTCGTCACCGAACCGGCGTCGCTCGCCGCGCTGCTGATCCTCGCGGCGCTGATCGTGAGCGTCACCTATACCGTCGCGCCGCACCCGAAGGCGTGGAACTGGATCGGCAAGTACGACAAGCTGCTGCTGCTGCCGTTTGCGGTGCTCGCGTTCCGCCATTCGAACTGGGCGCCGATCGTGCGGCGCGCATGGTTCGGCACGCTGTGCGTGATCCTGTTGCTGTCGACCACCAACTATCTCGGCCTGACCGCGATCGGGCCCGCGCATGCGACCGATCTGCCGCTGTCGCGCGCGTGGGTGTTCAAGAACCACATCGCGGCCGGCATGTTCGGCGCGCTGCTGTTCTATCAGGCCGCCGACCTCGCGCTGTCGGCCCGCACCGCGCTGTCGCGCGCCGCGTATGCCGCCGTCGCCGCTTGGTCGTTGATCAACGTGTTCGTGATGCTGCAGGGGCGCACGGGGCAGGTCATCGCGCTGCTGCTGATCCTCGTCGTCGCGGTGCGTTTCGTGTTGTTGCTGCGCCGCCAGTCGGCACTGCGCGCGACCCTCGCCGCCGGAACGCTGGTCCTGGCCGGCGTCGCGCTCGTCGCCGCCGCGTGCACGGTGCACAACGGCCGCCTCGTGAAGGTCGTGACGGAAGTGCAGCAGTATCGGCAGACCGATGCGGCCACGTCGACCGGGCTGCGTCTCGAGTGGTACAAGAAGGGGCTCGAGCTGTATCGCATGCGCCCCGTGATCGGCTACGGCTCGGGCGGTCTCGAGTTCGAGTTCCAGAAGCTCACGGCGGGCAAGACGGCCGCCGAAGGCCAGCTCACGTCAAACCCGCATAACGAATACCTGCTGATGGCCGTGCAGCTCGGCACGCTCGGGGTACTGCTGTTCGTGAACCTGATCGTGCAGATCGCGCACGGCAGCCGCGCGCTCGACCCGCGTTCGCAGCACTTGCTGCTCGCGTGGCTCGCGATCTTCGCGATCGGCAGCCTCGCGAATTCGCTCCTGCTCGATTTCGCCGAAGGTCACCTGCTGGTGCTGCTCGCCGGCATCCTGCTCGGCTGCGCCGAGCGCGGCGAAGCGCTGCCGCGCGAGACGTCGGCGATCCGGCGCAGCGCGTAACGCATCACGCGCCGGGCTGGCGGGCTGGCGGGCTGGCGGGCTGGCGGGCTGGCGGGCGGGCGGCGCATGATGTCGGCCGCCCCCGGCTCGTCTTCAACGCCGGCGCGCTGCCGGATGCGCGGGCGCACGCCTTCGACGCGTGGCGCCGCGGTGCCACGCTCTGCCTTTCAAATCAGGAAACGTCCGGGGCTCGCGCGTCAGTCCGAGCGCGCGCGATGCAGCCGCGACGTGTCGATGACCGCGTCGGCGGCGTCCGGCGGATTCAGCCCGAGCATCTCGGCCGCCGCCATCTTCACACGCTGCGTGCCGAGGTTGACGAGGCAGTCGCTGTGGCTGTCCACATGGCGCTCGCAGCCCTCCTGCCGGCACGGCACGCAATCGCCCTCACCCTGCAGCAGCCATACGTTGCCGTGCCGCGCGGAACCGCGCAGCGCCCACGGGTTTTCGGTCGGCGGCCAGTGCTGCGGCCACGGCCCCCAGCGCACCGGGTCGGACGGACCGAACAGCGCGATCGTGTCGACGCCCGTCGCGGCCGCGACGTGCGTCGCGCCCGTATCGGGCCCGATGAACAGCCGCGCGCGCCGCACCAGCTCCGCGCTTTCGCCGAACGTGAGGCGGCCTACAAGGTTCAGGACGTCGCCGCCCGCCCCGGCCGCGACCTGCTCCGCGTACTCGCGCTCGCGATCGGCCGGGCCGCCCGACAGCGCGATCGCGAACCCCTGCGCGCGCAGCCATTCGATCATCTCGATCCAGCCTTCGAGCCGCCATTGCTTGTAGCGAAACATCGGGTACGGATGCAGCACGACGAGCGGCTTGCCGTCGCGGATGGCCGGCGACTCGGCGAGCCACGCGTCGAAACGCGCGCGCCGCGCGGGATCGTCGCCGATCCCCGGCGCGACGACCTCGGACACCGGCTCGATGCCGATCACCGGCGCGAGCGCGAGCGTGCTGACGACCGTGTGCGCGGACTCGTGGTGATTGATCGCGATGCCGTTCAGCATCATCCGCGTGAGCCACGTGACACGGTTCGGATCGACGAGGCCGACGCGCTTGCGGCCGGCGAACCAGCTATAGAAGCGCGGCCGGTCGGAACTCAGTGCCGCGCACGCGAGATCGTAGCGGCGCCACATCGACAGCGCGTCGCGCAGCCGCTCCCGGAACCCGGCGCGCTGCGCGACGACGATCACGCGCCGCACGTCGGGGTTGTGCTCCAGCACGCCCTCGGTGCCGCGAAACACCAGCATGTCGATCTGCGCATCGGGCCAGCGCGCCTTCAGCGAACGCACGAGCGGCGTCGTCAGCAGCACGTCGCCGATGCGGCGCGGTGCGGCGACGAGGATGGTTCTGGGCGGGCGGGCGGAAGAAAACAGGGCCACGGCGATCGTTCCGTCTAGCAGGCTGGACAAGGCTCGCAATGTACAGGATTTTGTGGCCGCAGGCGTGGCGTCGGGCTTCGGGCTTCGGGCTTCGGGCTTCGGGCTTCGGACAGCGGGCAGCGGGCAGCGGGCGTCGAGCGTCCGGCAGCTGGCGTGGGCGGCACGTCCCGGCGGCTGGCAGCCGGTGCCCCTCCGTTCCGGCTACGCGGTAACGGCGCGCCGCGCGCGGCGGGACCTGAGGCCACCGCGTCCGGTTGCGTCCGGTTGCTCCCGTTTGCTCCCGCGGGCCTCTCAAGCAGCAGCGCCGGCCGGGACGCTACGAAACGATCGCACCGACCTCGGGTGCCGCGAGCGTGACGTCCGGAAGCGGCAGCGCGCCGCCTGTCGCATCGTCGGCCTGCCCTGCCTTCTCCAACAGATGCAGCACCGCGCGCTCTACCGCGTCGACGCCGATCGCGTCGACCGTCGCGCCGGCCCGCAGGATCATGTGCGGCACGCCGAGCGGATGCCAGCGCCTGTATTTCTCGGGACGGTCCTCGAACAGCGCGGCCACCGGCACGCCGAGCGCCGACGCGAGATGCACGGGAGCGCTGTCGGCCGACACGATCGCGTCGAGCAGGCTCGCGGCGGCCACCAGTTCGGCCACCGACGACGGCGCGACATGCCGGGCGTTCACGTCCCGCCACGCGTCGCCGTCGCCGTCGCAGTCGGCCTCGGCCGACACCGCGGGATCGCGGAACACGATCACGTCGGCGAACGGTGCGAGCCGCCGGCCGAGCTCGCACCATCGATCGGCCGGCCAGCGCCGCTCCGCCGCCTTGTTCGTGACGAACAGCCCGACGCGCGGCTTCGTGCGCGGGCCGAGCAGCCGATACCAGGTGTCCTGCAGCGCGCGATCCGGATGGACGGACAGCGCGAGACCGTCGAGATCGGTACGACCGAGTTCGGGCACGAGCCGGAATCCCGACAGCGCTTCATGGCACATCGGCCGCGACGCAACGTGTGCGGGCTTGCGATCGTCGAATTCGGAATCGGCATCGTGCCAGCGGCAATCCTTCACGCCGAGCTGCCGTGCCAACTGGATACTGCTGCGATGCATGCCGCCGTTCGGCACGACCGCGAGGTCGAACCGCAGGCGGCGCAGCCGACGCACGAGCCGCAGCCGGTCGAAGAACGCGCGCATCCGTCCGGGGCGGTCGTTGCGCTCGCACTGACGGCTGTACACATACGTATGGACCATGTGCACGTTCGGGTTGCCGGCGAGCGCGCTCGCGTTGTAGCGGTTCGCGACCACGTGCAGTTCCGCGTCCGGCCAGCGGCGTTTCAGCGCGCCGAGGAACGCGGTCGTGCACAGCATGTCGCCCAGAAAATCAATCCGGATCACGAGGATCCGCCGCTTCGGTGTCTCGTTGGCCATTGTTAGCGTGTAACTGTCGATTTCTTGTCGTCACGCACCGACCGGCATCCTGACGTCCAGCGCCGTGCCGGGCTCCTCGCGAGGTCGCTCACGGCACCGCGCCGCATCGTGTGCCGCGCGCAACCGTCCTCGTTTTCAAGCGTGCGTCGCCGCCCGCCGGTGGACGGACCGCGGCCGGCGCCGAATCTGCATCGCGCGCGACGGATTGTATAGCGTCCGGATGACAGCCCCAAGCACCCGCCAAAATGAAAACGGCCCGCCGCACCGCACGAAGGCGATGCGACGGGCCGCGCAACCCGACCGTCCGGCGGGGACGCGCTCAGTACGTGATTTCTACGACGCTGCCGTCGAAGGTCGCGCGCAGCTCCGCGAGCAGCGTGTCGCTTGGCTTCACGCGCCACGCGTCGCCCAGACGCATTTCGCCCTGCGCGCGCGCGTTGCTGTAGTGAACCTGCACCGCGAGGCCGTTCGGCAACGGTGCCTGCGGACGACGGCCGCCGTCGCGCCCGCCGCCACGCGGCACGGGCGCCTCGAACGCGGGCGCGGCCGCCGAATCGTCCTTCGACACATGCGATTCGAGCACGCGGCGCAGCGCCGCCGCATCCGCGTTGCCGTTCATCGTGAGCCGCACCGCCTGCGCATAGCGGCTGCGCGCACGTTCGAGATCCATCACCGTGTCGGCCGTGAAGCGCAGACCGCCGGTGAACGCGTCGTTGCGCGCCTGTCCCTGCACGATCAGCAGTTCGTCCTCCTTGAACAGCGCCTTGTTCGCTTCGAACTGCTCGTTGAAGATCGTGATCTCGCACTGGCCCGAACCGTCGTCGAGCAGCGCGATCAGCATCTTGCCGCGCTGGGTCATCTGCGTGCGCAGCGACGCGATGATGCCCGCGACGAGCTTGTCGCGCCCCTCCTTCAGATCGCCGATCTTCTGCCGGACGAACCGGCGCACTTCGTCGCGATACGCGTCGAACAGGTGGCCGGACAGGTAGAAGCCGAGCGCGCCCTTCTCTTCCTGCAGGCGGCGCTTGTCGTCCCACGCGGGTTCGTCGACGAGCGCATGCGCGTGCGGCGACTCGGCGCCCATGTCGAACAGGCCGGCCTGCATCGCGTTCGCCGCGGCCTGCTCGGCCGCTTCCATCGCGAGCGGCACCGACGCGAGCATCTGCGCGCGGTTCGCGTTCAGCGAATCGAACGCGCCGGCGCGGATCAGCGCCTCGACCGTGCGGCGATTGACGACGCGCCGGTCGATCCGCTCGCAGAAGTCGAACAGGTCGGTGAACGGCTTTTCCTCGCGCGCACGCAGGATTTCCTCGATCGCGTTCTGGCCGCTGCCCTTCACCGCGCCGAGGCCGTAGCGGATCGTGCGCGAGCGCTTGCCGTCGGCTTCGCCGACCGGCTCGAAGCGGTAATGCGACTGGTTGATGTCCGGCGGCAGCACGACGAGGTTGTTCACGACGCAATCGTCGAACAGGATCTTCACCTTGTCGGTGTCGTCCATCGCGAGCGTCATGTTGGCCGCCATGAATTCGGCCGGATGGTGCGCCTTCAGCCACGCGGTGTAATACGCGAGCAATGCGTAGGCTGCCGCGTGCGACTTGTTGAAGCCATAGCCCGCGAACTTCTCCATCAAGTCGAAGATCTCGTCGGACTTCTCGCGCGTGAGGCCGTTCTTCGCCGCACCCTCGGCGAAGATCTCGCGATGCTTGACCATCTCTTCGGGCTTCTTCTTGCCCATCGCGCGACGCAGCAAGTCGGCGCCGCCGAGCGAGTAGCCGCCGATGATCTGCGCCATCTGCATCACCTGCTCCTGATAGACCATGATGCCGTAGGTCTCTTTCAGGACGGGTTCGACGCGCGGATCCGGATACTCGACCTTCTCGCGGCCGTGCTTGCGTGCGCAAAAGCTCGGGATCAGGTCCATCGGGCCCGGACGGTACAACGACACGAGCGCGATGATGTCCTCGAAGCGGTCGGGCTGCGCATCCTTCAGCATGCCCTGCATCCCGCGGCTTTCCAGCTGGAACACGGCGACCGTGTTGGCCTTCTTCAGGATCTGGAACGACGCGGGATCGTCGAGCGGCACCTGCGCGAGCGACCAGTCGGCCTTCGACGCATCGAGGCGGCGGATATAGCGCTCGGCCCAGTCGAGGATCGTCAGCGTCGTGAGACCCAGAAAGTCGAACTTCACGAGGCCGACGGCTTCGACGTCGTCCTTGTCGTACTGGCTGACGACGCCGCCGTCGTCGCCCTGCGTGTACAGCGGGCAGAAATCGGTCAGCTTGCCGGGCGCGATCAGCACGCCGCCCGCGTGCATCCCGACGTTACGCGTCAGGCCCTCGACGCGCTGCGCGAGGTCGAGCAGCTGGTGCACTTCGTCCTCGTGGTCGTAGCGCTCCTGCAGTTGCGGCTCTTCCTTCATCGCGTCGGCGATCGTCACATGCTTGCCCGGCTTGAACGGGATCAGCTTCGCGATGCCGTCGGTGAACATGTAGCCGAGATCGAGCACGCGGCCGATGTCGCGCACGGCCGCCTTCGCGGCCATCGTGCCGAAGGTGGCGATCTGCGACACGGCGTCCGCGCCGTATTTTTCCTTCACGTACTGGATCACGCGATCGCGGCCGTGCTGGCAGAAGTCGATGTCGAAGTCGGGCATCGACACGCGTTCCGGATTCAGGAATCGCTCGAACAGCAGGTTGTAGCGCAGCGGATCCAGATCGGTGATGCCGAGCGCGTACGCGACCAGCGAGCCGGCGCCCGAGCCGCGGCCCGGGCCTACCGGCACGCCGTTGTTCTTCGCCCAGTTGATGAAGTCGGCAACGATCAGGAAGTAGCCCGGGAAGCCCATCTTCGTGATGGTCCCGCACTCGAATTCGAGCCGCTTGTAGTACGTGTCGCGCTGCGCGTCACGCTCGGCCGTATCCGGATACAGCTGTTCGAGGCGCTTCTCGAGCCCCTCCTTCGACAGCTGGACCAGGTAGTCGTCGAGCGACATGCCGTCCGGCGTCGGGAACAGCGGCAGCTTCGGCTTGCCGAGTTCGAGCTTCAGGTTGCAGCGCTTCGCGATCTCGACCGTGTTCGCGACCGCCGACGGCAGGTCGGCGAACAGCGCGACCATGTCGTCCTGCGTGCGGAAGTACTGATCGGTCGTGAAGCGCTTCTGGCGCCGCGGATTCGCGAGCATGTCGCCTTCCGAGATGCACACGCGCGCTTCGTGCGCGGTGAAATCATCGTCGGTCATGAACTGCGTCGGATGCGTCGCGACGACCGGCAGACCGAGCGACGCGGCGAGCGTCGCGGCCTGCTGGATGTACGCCTCGGCGCCCGGCTGGCCGTAACGCTGCAGCTCGATGTAGAAGCCGCCCGGGAACACCTTCGCCCAGCGCTCGGCATGCCGGCGCGCGGCTTCCTCGTTACCGGCCGCGAACGCGAGCCCGATATCGCCCTGCTGCGCGCCCGACAGCGCGAGCAGCCCTTGCGACAGTTCGCCGTCGAGCCAGCTCGCGTCGAGCTCCGCGCGGCCGCGGTACTGGTTCGTGAGCCATGCCTTCGACAGCAGCTCGCACAGGTTCAGGTAGCCGACCTTGTCCTTCACCAGCAGCAGCAGGCGCGACGGTTTGTCGCGATCGTCCGGATTGGTGATCCAGACGTCGCAGCCGGCGATTGGCTTGATGCCCTTGCCGCGGGCTTCCTGGTAGAAACGGACGAGGCCGAATGCGTTGCCGAGATCGGTGAGTGCGAGCGCGCCCTGGCCGTCCGCGGCCGCCGCCTTGACGATGTCGTCGAGACGCACGATGCCGTCGGCAATCGAGAATTCGGAGTGAACGCGAAGATGGACGAAGCGGGGATCTGACATGGGCGTTATTGTAGCCGCGTCGTCGCGCAGGCTGCCCAAAAAATCCCCGCGCCCGGCCGTTCGGCCGATGCACGCGACGCTGGCCGAACGCTCAGGTGCCGGCGCAAGCGCAGTTTGCGGGATAATACGGGTTTTCGAATCTTCGCCCCGGCTTCGCACCCTTTTTTGCGGGGCCGCCGTGCGCCCCGCCGCACGGCCGCGGCCGTTTCCCGTCGGACCATCATGACCATCGTCAACCTCGCCGCTTACCACTTCGTGTCGATCGACACGACCGAGCAATGGCGCCCCCTCGTCACCGCCCGCTGCAACGAACTCGGCCTGCGCGGCACGATCCTGCTCGCGCCGGAAGGCATCAACCTGTTCATCGCCGGCCCGCGCGAAGCGACCGACGCGTTCATCGACTACATCCGCCACGATCCGCTGTTCGAAGGCAAGTTCGCGACGCTGCAGTTCAAGGAGAGCCTGTCCGACTCGCAGCCGTTCCGCCGGATGCTCGTGCGCCTGAAGCGCGAGATCATCACGATGAAGAAGCCCGCGATCAAGCCCGAGCTCGGCCGCGCGCCGTCGGTCGACGCGCGCACGCTGAAGGCGTGGCTCGACCGCGGCCACGACGACGCCGGCCGCCCCGTCGTGATGCTCGACACGCGCAATGCCTTCGAAGTGGACGTCGGCACGTTCGACGGCGCGCTCGACTACCGGATCGACAAGTTCAGCGAGTTCCCGGAAGTGATCGACGCGAACCGCGCCGATCTCGAGGGGCGCACGGTCGTGTCGTTCTGTACCGGCGGGATCCGCTGCGAGAAGGCCGCGATCCACATGAAGGAAATCGGCATCGACAACGTGTACCAGCTCGAGGGCGGGATCCTGAAGTATTTCGAGGAAGTCGGCGGCGCGCACTATCACGGCGACTGCTTCGTGTTCGACTACCGCACCGCGCTGAACCCGCAACTGCAGCCGACCGAGAACGTCACGTGCTTCGCGTGCCGCGCGGTCGTCACGCCGGACGCCCAGCAATCGCCGAGCTACGTGCCCGGCAAGTCGTGCCCGGCCTGCGCACAGGCGGCCAGCGCCGCGTAAGCGCGCGTTGCGCCGCGCCCCGATGAACGGCTACCGCGGCCGCTTCGCGCCGTCGCCCACCGGCCCGCTGCATTTCGGCTCGCTGGTCGGTGCGCTCGCGAGCTGGCTCGATGCGCGCGCGCACGGCGGCGCATGGCTCGTGCGCGTCGAGGACATCGACGGCCCGCGCACGGTGCCCGGCGCCGGCGACGACATCCTCGCGACGCTCGCGCATTTCGGCATGACGCCCGACGAGCCGCCCGTATGGCAAAGCACGCGCGATGCCGATTATGCGGCCGCGCTCGAACGGCTCGCCGCCGCGGGGCGCGTCTATCCGTGCGGCTGCACGCGCAAGGAAATCGCCGATTCGCTGCGTGCCGCGCACGAGCGCCACACGACGCTCGCGTACCCGGGCACCTGCCGCACCGGCCTGCACGGCAAGCCCGCGCGCGCGTGGCGACTGCGCGTGCCGGACGGCGACGATGCGATCGTCACGTTCGACGACCGCTGGCAGCACACGCAAACGCAGAACCTCGCGACCGAAGTCGGCGATTTCGTGCTGAAGCGCGCGGACGGCCAATGGGCGTATCAGCTCGCGGTCGTGGTCGACGATGCGGACGCGGGCATCACGCACGTCGTGCGCGGCGCCGACCTGCTCGATTCGACCGCGCGCCAGATCTACCTGCAGCGCTGTCTCGGCGTGCCGACACCCGCCTACCTCCACGTGCCCGTCGTCGTCGACGCGAACGGCGAAAAGCTCAGCAAGCAGACGGGCGCGATCGCGCTGGAACGCGCCGATCCGCTGCCGGCGCTGCGGGCCGCCGCCGCGCATCTCGGCCTGACGATCGATGGCGATCCATCGGGCGAGACGATGGATGCGTTCTACGCGGCCGCGACCGACGCGTGGGCGCGTCGCTTCGGACCGCGCGCCGATTGAATCTGGTCCCAGCTCAACCACCTGCTCGCAATCCACGCGCCCAATGAAAAACGGGCACATGCTCATCGCATGCACCCGTTTCTGCGGCGGCGCCCGCGCGCCGCACCAACCGCTTGAACCGCCCGCTTACGCCGACGGCTTGCGCGGCATCCCGAAGCCGCCGAGCAGCGCGGCGACCTGACGCTTCGGCCCCTTCTTCTCGTGCTGCTGCGCGGACTGCGTCTCGTCCGGCTGCGTCGCCGGCACCGTCGGTTCGTACGGCTTCAGGAAGAAATCGTCGACCGGCGCCTCGTGGCGACGATGATGGCCGCTACGCTCGGACCCGCCCGGACGACGCGCCGACGCACCGCGATGCTCGTCGCGCTCGCGACGGCCGCCGCGCTCACCGCCGCGTTCGCCGCTGCGCTCCCCGGCACGCTCCCCGCCGCGCTCGTCGTGACGATGACGCGACGGCTTGTCGAGCGCGAGCGTCTGCACCTCGAGCGGACGCTTGATCAGCTTTTCGATATCGGCCAGCTGCTTGCGCTCGTTCGGGCTGCACAGCGACAGCGCATCGCCCGTCGCGCCCGCGCGGCCCGTGCGGCCGATCCGGTGCACGTAGTCTTCCGCGTTGAACGGCAGGTCGAAGTTGATCACGGCCGGCAGTTCGGCGATGTCGAGACCGCGCGCGGCCACGTCGGTCGCGACCAGCGCCTCGATCTCGCCACGCTTGAACGCGTCGAGCGCCTGCATTCGCTCGAGCTGCGACTTGTCGCCGTGGATCGCGGACGCGACCACGCCGTCGCGCTCAAGATTGCGCGCCAGCCGGCTCGCGCCGATCTTGCTGTTGCAGAACACGAGCACCTGCTTGAGCCCGCGATCGCGCAACAGCTGCACGACGGCCCCGTGCTTGTCGCCTTCGGCGACGTCGTAGACGATCTGCGTGACGTTCGCGTTGGTCGAGTTGCTGCGCGCGACCTCGATCGTCTGCGGGTTGCGCAGGTAGGTCGATGCGAGCTTCTTGATTTCCGGCGAGAAGGTGGCCGAGAACAGCAGCGTCTGGCGTTCCTTCGGCAGCAGGTTCAGGATGCGCTGCAGGTCGGGCAGGAAGCCCATGTCGAGCATCCGGTCGGCTTCGTCGAGCACGAGGATCTGGACCTGACCGAGGTTCGCCGTCTTTTGCTGCACGTGGTCGAGCAGGCGGCCCGGCGTCGCGATCAGGATCTCGACGCCGCGGCGCAGCTCGGCCATCTGCGGATTCATGTCGACGCCGCCGAACACGACCGCGCTGCGCAGCGACGTGTGCTTCGCATACGCATGCACGTTCGCGGCGACCTGGTCGGCGAGCTCGCGGGTCGGCGTGAGGATCAGCGCACGCACCGGGTGGCGCGCCGGGGACGCGCTCGTGCTGGCCTGCGGCAGCAGCCGCTGGATGATCGGCAGCGAGAAGCTCGCGGTCTTGCCGGTACCCGTTTGCGCGGCGCCCATGACGTCGCGGCCGGCGAGCACGACCGGAATGGCCTCCGCCTGGATCGGCGTCGGCGTCGTATAACCCTGCTCCGCAATGGCTTTCAGGATATCGGCGGCAAGGCCGAATTGATCGAAGGTTGCGTCGACTGGCTTGGCGACAGAATCGGACATGGTGGCGTTTCGCTCAAAAGGCGCGGCGGGGACATCGTGCGTCAGGCCCGCCGGGCCTGCGCTCATCACAATTCGGAAGTAGACGGAGCCGCGGCGCGCCGCGCGGCGCCGCTCTGGCGCTCGGGACCGGTTCGATTCGAACAACGGGCACCACAGGCCGTGCGGACTCCGTTCGGCGCGAATGCCGGCGGAAAGGGCCGTATTGTAGCACTGCGCGGCCATCTGTCCGTGACAACACCGCGAACGGCCCTGGCCGGCGGTTCGCGGCGTGCGCCGGGAGGCTGGGCGCGGGCGCTGTACCGGGCGATCGGGCTATCCCGATGGGCCGATGGCCGCCATTCGGGGCCGGATCGCTGCGGGGTAACGGGGAGATTCACCGGGCGGCCGGCGAGCCGGGGGGGGCCGCGGGGCCGCCCGAGCCGCCGTCCGGTTCAGGATGCGCCCCGGCTGGCCCGGCCGGTCGCAGCGATCGGCTTGCCCGCATCGCGTATCCGATCACGTACGGCGTTCAGTCCTTCTTCTTTTTCTTCTTCTCGATCTGCATGCAGTCGCCCAGCAGCGGTGCCGCATTCTGGTCGGCGATCTCGTCGCGCAGCGTCGCTTCCCTACCCTTCGTCCACCACGTATAGCGTCCGGCCTGGTAGCGCGCGCCCGACGCCGATACGGTGTCGACGAACAGCAACTGCCGCCCGTTGACCGGCACCAGCGCGAAGCTCTGGCCGTTGGCCGCGCGCCAGTACGACACGCGTACCGGCTGCTTCAGGTTCGCGCACTGATAGACGGTCTGCTCGCGCGCATCGGCGTCGATCTCCTCGACGGTCAGTTGCGCGGCATGCGCCGCGGAAACGGCGGTGCCGGCCAGCGCGAGCGCGGTGAAGGTTTGGCGAATCATGCAGATCCTTTCACGAGACGGATGGAAGCGCGCCCTCGCGGCAGGCGCGGTTATCGTTGGTGATGGGCCGAGCGGCCGAGGGACGAGGGGTTGAGGGTTCGGCGCTCAGGGATCGATGACGTCGGCACACGCGTCGGTCGGTGCGGCCGCGACATGGCCGACGAGCGGCACGATCTTCAGCCCGGCCGATGCGACCCGGCACGGCGCGGCCGCGAGGCCGCACCCCGTGAGACTCGCGACCAGCGCCAGCGCGGCGCCCAGCCTGCCGATTCGTCCGAGCCACCGCCATGTCGATGTCATCACGCGCGCCTCGTCTCGTCAGCGCGCCGACACGGGCCGCACGGCCGCCGCGGCACGCTTCGCGCGTTCGCGGGCTTCGTCGACGCTCGCGCCCGTCGCCAGGGCGACGCCCATGCGCCGCTTCGCAAAGCTTTCCGGTTTGCCGAACAGGCGCAGGTCGGCGCCCGGCACGGCCAGCGCGTCGCGCACGCCCTCGAACGCGATGCCGCGCTCGTCGAGCCCGCC
Source organism: Burkholderia sp. SIMBA_062 (assembly GCF_046534765.1). Classification (NCBI taxonomy): domain Bacteria; kingdom Pseudomonadati; phylum Pseudomonadota; class Betaproteobacteria; order Burkholderiales; family Burkholderiaceae; genus Burkholderia; species Burkholderia sp. SIMBA_062. Next base: position 142,873 of record NZ_JAWRYD010000010.1, on the reverse strand, counting down.
GTAGATCACCGCCGACGCGGCCGGCGAACCGAGCGTCGGATCGACCGGCAGCCCGAGAATCGCGCGCGCATGCAGCTCGAACTCCGACTGGCGCTGCGACGCGAGCGTGACGAGGCCGGTGTCATGCGGCCGCGGGCTCACCTCGGAGAACCAGACGTCGTCGCCGCGCACGAACAGCTCGACGCCGAACATCCCGCGCCCGCCGAGCGCCTCGGTCACCTTGTGCGCGATCTCGCGCGACTTTTCCAGCGCGAACGCGCTCATCGGCTGCGGCTGCCACGATTCGACGTAGTCGCCCTCCACCTGCACGTGGCCGACCGGCTCGCAGAAGTAGGTACGCGTCTCGAGCGTCGCCGGGTCGATCGCGCGCACGGTCAGCTGCGTGATCTCGTATTCGAAATCGATGAAACCCTCGATGATCACGCGGCCGTGGTTCACGCGGCCACCCGCCATCGCGTAGTCCCACGCGGGCTTCACGTCGGCTTCGGTCCGCACGACCGACTGCCCCTTGCCCGACGACGACATCACGGGCTTCACGACACACGGCATGCCGATCTTCGCGACGGCCGCGCTGAATGCGTCGAACGAATCCGCGAACGCGTACGGCGACGTCGCGAGCCCGAGTTCCTCGGCCGCGAGCCGGCGGATGCCTTCGCGGTTCATCGTGAGCTGCGTCGCACGCGCGGTCGGGATCACCTCGGCCAGGCCGGCCGCCTCGATCGCGGCGAGCGCGTCGGTCGCGATCGCCTCGATCTCCGGCACGATCAGGTGCGGACGCTCGGCCTCGACGACCGCGCGCAGCGCGGCGGCGTCGGTCATGTCGATCACGTGCGCGCGATGCGCGACCTGGTGGCCGGGCGCGTCCGGGTAGCGGTCGACCGCGACGACTTCGACGCCGAGCCGCTGCAACGCGATGATGACTTCCTTGCCGAGTTCGCCCGCGCCGAGCAGCATGACGCGCGTGGCCGAGGGAGAAAGCGGCGTACCGAGCCGCTGACCGATCTGCATGTGATTTCCCGCTGGTTCTGTTGGAGGACGAAAACGGCTTCGATGTTAACACGCGCACCCGCGCCGGTTTGGCCGGTTTCGTCGCGCCGCGGCCCCACCGCGCGCGGCCCGCGGGCGGGCCGCGAACGTTTTCACGCGCGAAGTGTCGGCTCGCCTCGCGCGGGGCGGGTGCGTTACTCTTACGCCTTGATCAGAATCCGATGAGGAACGAGGCTCATGTCCCACTTGTCCGCCGCCGCACGCGCACGCACCGGTCTGCTTCGCCCGTTGCGCGCGCCGCTCTGCGCGTTGACGCTTGCCACGCTTCTCGCCGCCTGCGCGATGCCGACCCACCCCGATTCCGCCGCCCCCGCACCCGACCCGTACAACCCGGCCGCCGTCCAGTTGCTCGACGACACGAGCTGGGAGCTCACGAGCTGGCTGAACGCCGACGGCACGTCGCGCACGATTCCGCACGGCGACAACGGCGAGCCGATCAAGCTCGCGCTGTCCACCGAATCGGGCGTGCGGCGCGCCAGCGGCTTTTCCGGCTGCAACCGTTACATGGGCACCTACGCGCTCAAGAACGGCCTGTTGAGCTTCGGGCCGCTCGCCGGCACGCGCATGGCGTGCCCGAACGCGCTCGGCGGCCAGCTCGAGCACGCGTACCTCGATGCGCTCGCGCACATCGAAAAGACCGGCGTGCAGATGCGCGAGCCGCAGCAACTGCAGATCGTGACCGAAGCCGGCGCGACGCTGACCTTCACGCGCCGGAGCCCCTGATGCGGCGCGCGGGCGAAGGCCGACCGGCCGCCTTCGCCACGCGCGGAACCCGGACGCATGTGTCCCGCAGCGTGGAAGCGCACCGCTGCCTTCATGCTGCATTAGAGTCCTGTTCGTCGGCCGGTTAAACTCGGCGGGTCGCGCACCGCGCTCCCCGCCCTCTTCCTGTTTCATCAAAGCATGCACACGGTTGTCTTCGGCTGGTTCGGCATCTCCGCCGTCTGGTTCCTCCTTCTCTTCTGGCGTCTCGTTCAGGCGATGCTGCCCGCTGGCGGCGGCCTCGCCGGCCGCGGCTCGATTCGCCTGTGGCTGGGCTTCGCGGCCGTGTTCGTCGCAAGCTGCGCACTGACGAGCCCGTTGTCGGGCCCCGACACGAATGCGCTCGGCCACGCGCTCTCGAACGGCTTCGCGCACGTGCTCGGCCCGATCGGCACGCCGGTCGCGATGGTCGTGCTGTTCTTCGCGGGCCTGCCGTGGCTGACCGGCATCGGCTGGCGGCAGTTCGCCGCTTGGGTCGACACGTCGTTCGGCGTCAAGCTCGCGCGCGACGTCGACGACGACGATGTGCGCGGCGTCGCCGATCTGCCGCGCAGCGCGCTGCACCGTGACGACGACCTCGTGCAGCCGACGACCGCCCATACCGTCAACTCGATGGCGCCGCGGCAGAACGGCCGGTATTCGCGCCCGACGGTGTGGAAACCCGATCCGCAGACCCGCCCGAAGCCGCGCAGCAAGGCAGCGCCGCGTCCGCCCGCGGAGCCGGTCGCGCCGTCGGGCTGGCTGAAGCCAACGCCGGCCAGCCGGATGCCGGCACCGCCCGCACCCGGCACGGCGAGCGCAATGCCGCCCCCGACGACCGGCAGCACCGCCAGCCTCGCGCGCGCCGCCGCGAACGCACAAGTACCGCGCCCCAATCCGGCCCCGCTGCCGGCCGGGTTCGAGCCCGTTCGGCCGCAACCGACCGCCGCCCGGCCGGCCACGGCCGCGCTGAAGCAGCCGGCCGCGCCGCGCACCGCGGTCACGCCGCGTCCGGTGGGCGCGACGCAGCCGCGCACGCCGGTGCGCCCGGTGACGGGAGCCGGCGCCGCCGGCCAGTCGCAGGATGCGGCACGCCGTCGCCCCACGCCACCGGCACCGGCACGCGCGCCGCTCTATGCATGGGTGCAACAGCCCGCGGAGCCGATCACGCCGGCGCCGAGCGTTCACGACACGCTGCGCTCCATCGAGGCCAGCACCGCGCAGTGGGCGGCGCTGGATGGCGTGCGCCCGACCGATGCGTCGCCGGCGACGGCCGCCGCGGCGACCGTGGCCGGCACGGTTGCCGCCGCGGGCAGCGTGGCCGCGGGGGCATCGGGGGCATCGGGGGCATCGACCGCATCGACCGCCGTACCGGCTGGCGTCATTCAGGATGCGCGTCAGTTCGCACCTCACGACACAGGCCGTCCGGATGCGCACGAAGCCGCGTCGGCATACGACGACGCACCGATCGTGCTGGATGCGTTCATGCCGACCGAGCCGACCGTGCGCGCGCCTGCTGTTGATGCTGTTGATACCGGCACGTCGGCGTTCAGTGACGCCGCGCGGCATGCCATGTCGGATTCCGCCGTCGAGGCCGACGCGCCGACGCGTCATGCGGAGCGCGAGCATCGGCATGGTGCCGATGTCCCTGCCGCGCCGGCATTCGATGCGCCGATCGACTTTGCGCCGTGGGAAGACATCGTCAGCCAGCCGGTTTCCGGACTCGGCGAATCACACCAGAGCCCGGTTGCCACGCCGCTGTCGGCCACGCGCGAGCCGTTGGCGGCACACGCGGTCGCCGTCACACCGACGGCAAGCGATATGGGCCGCCCCGTCGATGCGAAGGACGCGGCCACGGCCGCCCGGATCGGCGGCCAGTTCCAGCCGCAATCCACGCCTCCTGGCGATACCGGCATATCGGTCGAGGCGAAACAACACGCACACGCACCCGTTGACGACGTGAAGCCCGTCCAGCAGGTCGCGCCGGGCACTCCCCTCCCCGCTTCGTCGATCGCGGCAACGCCGATGCGTCCGTCCGCCGACCCAATGCCCGTCGCGGCAGCGACGACGGCGCCCTTTGCCGCGTCGAATGCCGCACCGGCCGACGCCGTGACGGGAACGGTCTGGAAGGCAGCGGAAAAACACGCTGGCGAAACCGCGCCGTTGCCCGCAGATACGCAACGCGCGACGTCTGTGGCGTCTGCTGCGACCTCCGCGAGCGCTGACCCTGCTTCCGTTGATTCCGCTGCGCCCGCGTCATGGTCGAAACCGTTGTCCGCTGAACCGTTCGCTGCCGCGCAGACGGCCCCGATAGCTGGCGCGCCGTCGCATATGGGCGCCGCGCCCGGCGCCGCTGCGCCGGCGCCGGCGAATACGTCGAGCAGCACGCCGCTCGCCGCCACGCCTTCGTTTACCGGTGTGACGAGCATGATCTCCGGTTCACTGTCGCAACCGGCCGCACCGGTCGCGACATCCGTCCCGACGTCCGCAGCGAGCACTTCCAGCCCGACCACAGCGCCGTCTTCCGTATCGGCACCGTTGGCAGCGGCCGCGACCTCCGCGACGGGCGCCGCGGGTCTGCCCCCCGCGCAACGTGCTGCGACAGCGCCGACCGTGACGGCCTCGTCGTCACCTGCATCGACCGGCACGTCCGTCAACGCAACCGCCCCGCAACCGGCGCCAAGCACGCCGGTGCCGCCTGCCGTCGTGTCGTCCGCCGCGTCGGGTAGCACATTTACCGCAGCATCGAGCGCGTCGGCCACGCCTTCGGCAGCCCCGTCGAATCGCATGCCCGACGCTTCGGCGATCGGTCAACCGTCCATGTCAGCTGCCGCAGCGCAGACGGCAACCGGCGGCACCGCGCCCGCCGCTGCCGCTGGCGTTGCCGCCTTCCCGACATCGTCTTCCGGCACGCTCGCCCCGACGAGCCCGGTCGCGGCCGCTTCGCCCGCCGCATTTGGCGGCACGCCAGTCTCGACGAGCGGCGCGCTTGCGTCGATCGCCGCGGCCCCCGACGCGACGGCATCGGCCGCGCCCCCGACTTCCGCGAGCCAGTCGGCGTCGGCATTGCCGACCCTCTCCGTTCCGGGCGCCTCCATCGACGCGGCGACACCGACGCCACCCATCGCGCCCACCCCGGCGCCGCAGGCCCAACCGTTCGCCGCCCCGCCCGCTGCCGCTGCCTCGCTGTCGAGCTGGGCCATGCCCGGCGCAGCCGCAATGCCCACGACGACCAGCACCTCGATCCCGGCCGCGACGATCGCGCCGGTCCCGGCCGCCACGCTTCCCGCGGCCCCCCTGTCGCCTGCAGCCGAACCCGCCGCACTCGCGGAATCGAGCGCCCCGGCCCCCGACGCGCCAGCCGCGCCCGAACGCCCGCCGCGTCCGAACGCATTCGAATTCCACGCGCCCGCATCGTTCAACGTCGAACTGCCGACGCTCGATCTTCTCGAGCCCCCCTCCGGCGACGTCGAACCGATCACTGAAGAACATCTCGCGCAAACGGCCCAGGTGATCGAACAGCGCCTGCAGGAGTTCAAGGTGCCGGTGACGGTGGTCGGCGCATCGGCGGGCCCGGTGATCACCCGCTTCGAGATCGAACCCGCGCTCGGCGTGCGCGGCAGCCAGATCGTCGGCCTGATGAAGGACCTGTCGCGCGGCCTCGGCCTCACGTCGATCCGCGTCGTCGAGACGATTCCCGGCAAGACCTGCATGGGCCTCGAACTGCCGAACGCGAAACGCCAGATGATCCGCCTGTCGGAGATCCTCGAATCGCGCCAGTACCAGCATTCGACGTCGCAGCTGACGATCGCGATGGGCAAGGACATCACCGGCCACCCGGTCGTCACCGATCTCGCGAAGGCGCCGCACATGCTGGTCGCCGGCACGACGGGCTCCGGCAAGTCGGTCGCGATCAACGCGATGATCCTGTCGCTGCTGTACAAGGCGACGCCCGAGGACGTGCGACTGATCATGATCGACCCGAAGATGCTCGAGCTGTCGGTCTACGAAGGCATCCCGCATCTGCTCGCGCCGGTCGTCACGGACATGAAGCTCGCGGCGAACGCGCTGAACTGGTGCGTCGGCGAAATGGAGAAGCGCTATCGGCTGATGTCGGCCGTCGGCGTGCGCAACCTCGCGGGCTTCAACCAGAAGATCCGCGACGCGGAAGCGAAGGAAAAGAAGATCGGCAACCCGTTCTCGCTGACGCCCGAAGATCCCGAGCCGCTGTCGAAGCTGCCGCTGATCGTCGTCGTGATCGACGAGCTGGCCGACCTGATGATGGTCGCCGGCAAGAAGATCGAGGAACTGATCGCCCGTCTCGCGCAAAAGGCGCGCGCGGCCGGCATCCACCTGATCCTCGCGACACAGCGCCCGTCCGTCGACGTGATCACCGGCCTCATCAAGGCCAACATTCCGACGCGCGTCGCGTTCCAGGTGTCGTCGAAGATCGACTCGCGCACGATCCTCGACCAGATGGGCGCCGAGTCGCTGCTCGGCCAGGGCGACATGCTGTTCCTGCCGCCGGGCACCGGCTACCCGCAGCGCGTGCACGGCGCGTTCGTCGCCGACGAGGAAGTGCACCGGATCGTCGAATATCTGAAGCAGTTCGGCGAGCCGCAGTACGAGGAAGGGATTCTCGACGGCCCCGCCGCCGACGGGGCGACGCAGGACCTGTTCGGCGACGCGCCGGATGCGGAAGCCGATCCGCTGTACGACGAAGCGGTCGCGTTCGTCGTGCGCACGCGGCGCGCGTCGATCTCGTCGGTGCAGCGTCAGCTGCGCATCGGCTACAACCGTGCCGCGCGCCTCGTCGAGCAGATGGAAGCGGCCGGACTCGTGTCCGCGATGGGCATCAATGGCAGCCGCGAGGTGCTCGTGCCGGCCGCGGCCGACTGAGCATGGCGGCCGCATGGCCGCCGACGATCGATCCGGGCGCCCCGCGCAAGCGGCCGCCCGACACGGAAAGGGCGCTGCCGCGGCAGCGCCCTTCGTGCATTTACTGCGCCACCGGCACCAGCTTGAAGTCGACCGGGCTGCCGAGCGCCACCTTCTGCGGATTCGGGCCGAGCTGCCCCGTTTCGACATCGCGGCTGAACACGTAGAACGTGTCGCTGTCCTGGTTGCCGACGATCAGCCACTTGCCGGTCGGATCGATCAGGAATTCGCGCGGCGTCTTGCCGAGGCTCGACTGGCGGCCGACGAGCTTCAGCCGGCCGTCGGCCTGATTCACCGCGTAGATCACGATCTCGTTCACGTCGCCGCGGTTGGTCACGTACAGGAAGCGGCCGTCCGGCGACAGGTGGATCGCGCCGCCGCCGACCTTGCCCTTGAAGCCCGGCACCGTCATCGGCTGCGTCTCGACCGGCGTCAGCTTGCCGTCGCGGTAGCCGAACACCTCGACCGATGCGTTGAGTTCGCTCGTCACGTATGCGAACCGGCCGTCGGCGCCGAACACCATGTGACGCGGGCCGGAGCCGGCCTTCACGGGCGTGTAGCGCGTGTCGGTCGGGCTGAACAGCCCGCGGCTGCCGTCCACCGTGTAGCGGTAGCCATAGAGCTTGTCCGCGCCGAGGTCCTGCACGAACAGGTAGCGACCATCGGGCGAGAACACCGTCGAGTGCACGTGCGCGCCGTCCTGGCGGCCTTTCACGGGCCCCGTGCCTTCGTGGTGCACGGTCAGCACGGCGGAACCGACCGCGCCGCCGTCGCGGGTCGGGAACACCGCGAAGCTGCCGCCCGGATCGGCCGCGACCGAGTAGTTGGCCGTGACGAGATACTTGCCGTCCGGCGACAGCGCGAGATAGCACGGGTCGTTTCCTTCCGACGACACGCGGTCGATGAACGTGAGCGCCCCCGTTTTCGGATCGAAGCTGAACGCGCTGATGCCGCCGCGCTGCGTGGCCGGTCCGTTGTCGCCGGGCAGTTCATTGACCGCGTAGACGGTGCGACCGTCGCGGCTCGGCAACAGATAGGACGGATTCACCGTCTTCGCCGACGACACGGGCGCGACGCTGCCCGTTTTCGTATCGAAGTGGTACACATAGATCCCGTCGCTGCCGCGCCCCGTATAGGTGCCGACGAGGAGGTTGTAGACGCCGTCGGCCGGCGCCGGCGATTGTTGTGCGAAGCTGGAGGTCGCGGACAAGGAAAGCACGATCGCGAAACCTTTCATCCAGTGAGCGAGCCTAAGCGGGAACCCTCGTGTCGAAGCGCGTGCGTCATGCTCGCGTAAACGGTTGGGCATTGAATCCTCCTTGCGTCGAGTCGCTTCAAGTGTTGAGATAGGACGAAACGCCGGCCGTTCATGCGCTCCGCCGCCCGGCCGAGTATACGGGGCGCGACGCCGACACGTGAAGCCCGGGCGACGCAGCCTGCATTGTGAACTCGAATAACCCAAGGACCGCTTGCCCATGCCCGCCCTGATCGAAGACTACGCCCTCGTCGGCGACGGACACACCGCCGCGCTGATTTCGAAAGACGGCTCCGTCGACTGGCTGTGCTGGCCCCGCTTCGATTCGGGCGCCTGTTTCGCGGCGCTGGTCGGCACTCCCGAGCACGGCCGCTGGCTGCTCGCGCCGGCCGCCGACGCCGCGATCACGCATACGTCACGCCGCTACCGCGGCGACACGCTGATCCTCGAAACCGACTACGAAAGCGCCGACGGCGCCGTCACCGTGATCGACTTCATGCCGCCCGGCAACGGCTGGTCGGAACTCGTGCGGATCGTCGTCGGCCGGCACGGCACGATGAAGATGCGCATGGAACTGGTGTTGCGCTTCGACTACGGTTTCTCGATCCCGTGGGTCACGCAGCTGTCGCGCGAGAGCGGGATGAAAGCAATCGCCGGACCCGATACGGTCGTGCTGCGCACGCCGGTCGCGCTCACCGGCAAGAACCTGCACACGCTCGCCGAATTCACGGTGAGCGCCGACGAACGCATTCCGTTCTCGCTCGGCTACGCGGCGTCCCACCTGCGGCTGCCGCCCGCGCGTGATCCGCTGTCGATGCTCGCGCGCACCGAGAACTACTGGCTCGAATGGTCGGGCCGCTGCCAGGTGCAGGGCCGCTACGCGGCCGCCGTGCGCCGCTCGCTGATCACGCTGAAGGCGCTCGCATACGAGCCGACCGGCGGCATCGTCGCGGCGCCCACCACGTCGCTGCCCGAGAAGATCGGCGGCAACCGCAACTGGGACTATCGCTATTGCTGGCTGCGCGATGCGACGATCACGCTGCTCGCGCTGATGCGCGGCGGCTACTACGACGAGGCGCGCGCGTGGCGCACGTGGCTCGGCCGCGTGATGGCCGGTTCGCCCGAGCAGATCCAGATCATGTACGGGATCGCCGGCGAGCGCCGGCTGCCGGAAATGGAGCTCGACTGGCTGCCCGGCTATCAGGATTCGAAACCGGTGCGCGTCGGCAACGGCGCGGCGAACCAGTTGCAGCTCGACGTGTTCGGCGAAGTGATGGCCGCGCTGCACCTCGCGCGCGTAGGCGGCCTGCAGGCCGACGACACGGTGTGGTCCGTGCAATGCGCGCTGCTCGACCATCTCGAGAAGATCTGGCAGGAGCCCGACGAAGGCATCTGGGAGACGCGCGGCGGCCGCCGCCATTTCACGTTCTCGAAGGTGATGGCGTGGGTCGCGTTCGATCGCGCGATCAAGTCGGCGGAGATGTTCCGCCTGCCCGGCTCGCTGGACCGCTGGCGCGCGCTGCGCGACCGAATCCACGCGGACGTATGCGAGAACGCATGGCATGAAGGCAAACGGTCGTTTGCACAGAGCTACGGCAGCGACGAACTCGACGCAAGCGTGCTGCTGATGCCGCTGCTCGGCTTTTTGCCGCCGGAGGATTCGCGCGTCGTCGGCACGGTCGAGGCGGTCGAGCGGGAATTGCTGCACGACGGGCTCGTGATGCGCTACCGCACGACCGAATACGACGACGGCCTGCCGCCCGGCGAAGGCACGTTTCTCGCGTGCAGCTTCTGGCTGGTCGACAATTACGCGCTGCTCGGGCGGATCGACGACGCGCACCGGCTGTTCAGCCGGCTGCTCGCGCTGTCCAACGACCTCGGCCTGCTTGCCGAGGAATACGACCCGGTCGAAGGCCGGCTCGTCGGCAATTTCCCGCAGGCGTTCTCGCACGTGGCGCTGGTGCATACCGCGATGAACCTGATGCACCACGAAGATGCAATGGCGCGCGCGGCAGGCCAGCCCGCGCCGGCCATGGCGACGGGGCGCTGACCGGCGGCGGGGCGGCTTGTTCAGAGATCGTCAATTCGCAAAAATTTGATGAAAAATCGGGGAAATGTTGCATTGCAACATCCATCGTTGTCCGATATGATCAAGTCGATTGTCCGGCCGCACTGCAATATGGCCGGTCGCTGACCCACACGGCACGCCGCGACGCCCCACGCCGCCCCTGCGCACCGTCCCCCAAGCGGGAGTAGTCTGCATGCTTTACCAACTGCACGAATTCCAGCGGGCCATGTTGAGCCCGCTCACGGCCTGGGCCCAGGCCGCCTCCAAGTCGTTCGCCAATCCGTCCAGCCCGTTCTCGCTGATGCCCGGCGCGACGCGGATGGCGGCCGCTTACGAGCTGATGTACCGGCTCGGCAAGGATTACGAAAAGCCCGAATTCAACCTGCACCAGATCGTCAAGGACGGCCACAACATCCCGATCGTCGAGCAGACGATCATCGAGAAGCCGTTCTGCCGGCTGCTGCGCTTCAAGCGCTATTCGGACGACGCCGACGCCGTCACGCAACTGAAGGACGAGCCGGTCGTGCTGGTCTGCGCGCCGCTGTCGGGCCACCATTCGACGCTGCTGCGCGATACCGTGCGCACGCTGCTGCAGGATCACAAGGTGTACATCACCGACTGGATCGACGCGCGGATGGTGCCGGTCGAGGTCGGCCCGTTCCACCTGCACGACTACGTCGCGTACATCCAGGAATTCATTCGTCACATCGGCGCGCGCAACCTGCACGTGATCTCCGTGTGCCAGCCGACGGTGCCGGTGCTCGCGGCGATCTCGCTGATGGCGAGCCGCGGCGAGGACACCCCGCTCACGATGACGATGATGGGTGGCCCGATCGATGCGCGCCGCAGCCCGACCTCGGTGAACTCGCTCGCGACGCAGCACTCGACCTCGTGGTTCGAAAACAACGTGATCCACACGGTGCCCGCGAATTATCCGGGCGAAGGCCGCCACGTATATCCGGGCTTCCTGCAGCACACGGGCTTCGTCGCGATGAACCCGGAGCGGCACGCGCGATCGCACTGGGACTTCTACCAGAGCCTGCTGCGCGGCGACGAGGACGACGCCGAAGCGCACCGCCAGTTCTACGACGAGTACAACGCGGTGCTCGACATGGCCGCCGAGTACTACCTCGAGACGATCCGCGTCGTGTTCCAGGAATTCCGGCTCGCGGAAGGCACGTGGGATGTCGACGGCGAGCGCGTGCGTCCGCAGGACATCAAGCACACCGCGCTGATGACGATCGAGGGTGAGCTCGACGACATCTCGGGCAGCGGCCAGACGCACGTCGCGCACGAGCTGTGCACGGGCATCCCGCAGGACGATCGCCGCAGCCTGACCGCGGAGAAGTGCGGTCACTACGGAATCTTCTCGGGCCGCCGCTGGCGCACGATCATCTACCCGCAACTGCGCGACTTCATCCGCGAGCATGCGCCGGAGCCGAAGAACGGCATGGCGAAGACGCCCGCCGATGCACCGGCCACGACGACGCTCACCGCCGTGCCGTCCAGCACGCAGCCCGAACCGACGCGCGCCGCCGTCGCCAAACGCGTGCGCGCGAAGGCGCCGGCCCCGACGGTTGCCCCCGCCAGGACGGCAAGCGTGAAGGCTGCGCCGGCCGCGCCGGCCGCGAAAAGCGCGGGCAATACGCGGGCCAAGCCCATTCGCGCGCGCAAGGCCGCCTGACACGCCGCATTCCGACGCAAAAACGCCGCCGTTGCTTGTGTGCACGGCGGCGTTTTCTTATGCAGCGGGCGGCCGCGAGTGGGCCGCGCATCGGCGCACGGCTCAGCGTCGCAGCAGATACGCGAGCAGCACCTCGGTGTTCATCCTGACCATTTCCGCACGCTCGTCGGCTTCGCTGAAGTCGCGTCCGAGCGTCGCGGCGAGCGTGAAGCGGTTCGACACGATGTAGTAGCCGAGCCCCGACAGCGTCACGTAGAAGTGCAGCGGATCGACGTCGCCGCGGAACAGCCCGGCCTTCTGGCCGCGCATCAGCACGTTGCCGAGCTTCGCGACGATCGGCGACATCATCTCGCGGATCCGCGTCGACTTGTGCAGGTAGCGCGCTTCGTGCAGGTTCTCGTTGTTGATGAGCCGCAGCAGCTCAGGATGATCGCGGTAGTAATCCCACACGAAATGCGCGAGCCGCGTGACGGCTTCGACGGGTGCGACGCCATCGAGATCCAGCACGCGCTCCGCCTCGGTCAGCGCGGAGAACGCGTGCTCGAGCACGGCCGTAAACAGCTGCTCCTTGCTGCCGAAGTAGTAATAGAGCATGCGCTCGTTGGTTTCGGCCCGGCGTGCGATCTGATCGACGCGTGCGCCGAACAGCCCTCCACTCGCGAACTCTTCGGCTGCCGCCATCAGGATGCGACGGCGCGTACCTTCAGGATCTCTTTTGATTTTTGGCTGATTCATGTGGCGTTTTGCTATGTGAGCCGCGTGATCCGGACCGGCACCCCGACCGCCTCGGCGCCGGCCGCCCTGGAACGGGCGCACCACGTGCGGCCGCCCTCCTGCTGAGCCCCTGCAAAAAAGCGGTTCGATTATGCGCACAGACGGCCTCCAGCGCAATGCGGGAAATCGGCGATAATCAAGGTTTGGCAAACCTTTCCGGCCGCGCCACACGCGGCCGAGAGCCATTCGGCGCCGCAGCGCCCGTTGTCACCGTGACTGATTCCAAGACCCTCGCGGATCGCATCGAAGATCTGCTTCCCCAGACGCAATGCACGAAGTGCGGCTATAACGGCTGCCGTCCGTACGCCGACGCGATCGCCGCCGGCGATGCGAACTACAACCAGTGCCCGCCCGGCGGCGCCGAAGGCATCGCGCGCCTCGCGAGCCTGCTCGGCAAGCCCGTGATTCCGCTGAACCCCGTCAACGGCACCGAGCATCCGCGCGCCGTCGCGTTCATCGACGAAAGCCTGTGCATCGGCTGCACGCTGTGCATGCAGGCATGCCCGGTCGATGCGATCGTCGGCGCACCGAAACAGATGCACACGATCGTCGAATCGCTGTGCACGGGCTGCGATCTCTGCGTGCCGCCCTGCCCGGTCGACTGCATCGCGATGGTCCCCGTGACCGGCGATCGCACCGGCTGGGACGCGTGGTCGCAGCAACAGGCGGACGCCGCGCGCGAACGCCACGACCGCCGGCTCGCCCGCCAGCGCCGCGAACGCGAGGCCGCCGAAGCGCGCGCCGCCGCCCGCCGCGCAGCCAGCGCCGGTGCGGCCAAGGCGGCGCCGGCCGCGGCAGAACCCGGCAAACAGCCTGACGCACCGAGCGCCGCGCCGGCCGACGACGCCGACGCGAAGAAACGCGCGATCATCGCCGCCGCGCTCGAACGCGCGCGCAAGAAGAAGGAAGAACTGTCCGAGCAAGGCACCGGGCCCAGGAACACCGAAGGCGTGAGCGCGGCCGTGCAGGCGCAGATCGACGCGGCCGAAGCCCGCCGCAAGCGGCTCGCCGAGCAGCAGGCGCAGCGCGACGCGCAAGCCGCGGCAGCCGGCGACGAAAACGGCAACGACAACGACGATCCAGACAACAACGACGACCGGACCAGCCCGTCCGCGCCGCCCAAGAACCGTCCATGAACGCCACCAAACGACGCGCGATCTACGAAACGCTGCAAAGCCTCAATCCGCATCCGACCACCGAGCTCGAATACACGACGCCGTTCGAGTTGCTGATCGCGGTGATGCTGTCCGCGCAGGCGACCGACGTGTCGGTCAACAAGGCGATGCGCAAGATGTTTCCGGTCGCGAACACCCCGCGACAAATCGTCGCGCTCGGTGAAGAAGGCGTCGCCGACTACATCAAGACGATCGGCCTCTTCCGCACCAAGGCGAAGAACGTGATCGCCGCGTGCAACATCCTGCTGGAGCGCTACGACGGCGAGGTGCCGGCCGATCGCGAAGCGCTCGAGAGCCTGCCGGGCGTCGGCCGCAAGACCGCGAACGTCGTACTGAACACCGCGTTCGGCCAGCCGACGATCGCGGTCGACACGCATATCTTCCGCGTCGCGAACCGCACGGGGCTCGCGCCCGGCAAGGACGTGCGGGCCGTCGAGGCCGCGCTCGAGAAGTTCACGCCGAAGGAGTTCCTGCAGGACGCGCATCACTGGCTGATCCTGCACGGGCGCTATGTGTGCAAGGCCCGCAAGCCCGAATGCTGGCACTGCGCGATCGAGCCGCTGTGCGAATTCCGGCCGAAGACGCCACCGCCGAACGAGTGAGCGCGAGCCGCGGCTGACGGGCCGCGCGCGTTGCAACCGGCCGGCTCCATTGCTGCGCCGGTGGCTTTCCCTTTTCCTGCTATGCGTTGGACGTCGCCGTCGCGTCGTCGGCCGCCGCGCCGCCCGCGCGCACCAGCGCCAGCACGGCCGCGAGGATCGCGACGCCGCCGGCCCACTGCAGCGGCGACAGCGCCTCGCCGAACAGCAGCGCCGCGAGCGCGACCGTCACGACCGGTTCGAGCGTCGACAGCATCGACGTACGCGCGGCCCCGAGCCGCTCGAGCCCGGCGAAGAACGCGAGCATCGCGGCGACCGTCGACACCAGCGCGATCGCGAGCATCGACACCCAGCCGGCGGCCGTCGCCGGCCAGCGCGGCGCCACGCCGAACGCCGTGGTCCGCACGATCGCGATCGCGACGAGCGTCGCGGTCGCCGACAGGCAGATGATCGCGGTGGTCGCGAGCGGATCGACGCCGCGCGTCGCCTTGGTGCCGCCGACGATGTACAGCGAATAGATCACCGCGGAGGCCAGCGCGAGCGCGATGCCGAGCGGCTCGCCGTGGCCACCGCCGACCATCAGCGCGGAGCCCGCGACACAGAGCACGAGCGCGACCGCCTTCGCGCGTGTCAGGCGCTCGCCGAGCCACCACGCGGCGAGCAACGTGACGAAGGCCGGATACAGGTACAGCAGCAATGCGACGAGGCTCGCCTGCGCATGCTGGAGCGCGCTGAAATAGCAGAACGACTGTCCGACGTAGCCGAGCGCGCCCATCGCCACGAGCGGCACGAGCGTGCGGCCGCGCGGCCATGCGACGCGGCGGTGCCGGGCGATCGCGGCGAGGATCGCGCCGCCGATCGCGAAACGCACGATCAGCAGCCCGAGCACGTCGACGCCGGCCGCATACGCATAGCGGCCGAAGATCGCCATCGCGCCGAATGCGGCGGCGGACAGCGCGACGTAGAGCGCGCCCTGCAGCGCGGCGGACGATGAACGGGCGGTGGCGGACATGTTGAGCGAGTTGAGCGGGGGCGAGCGCGACGACGGGAATCGTCGGAGTGTAGCGGCGCGGCGCCCGGCAGCCTAGCCCGCGCTTACCCGTTGCGCGGCGCCGCGGCCCGCGCAGGGTGGCTCCCGTCCACGCCACCTACGTCGCCCACGTCGCCCGTGGACCGCCACGATGCGCGCCCCGCCCGCGCGCCATCGCCGCCAGCGCCGCCAGCACCGTGCGCCGACCCGGCGTACAATGCGCGACGCGGCATGACGCCGCCCGAATCACGACGTTTCCCCACCATGTTCAATCCGAGTCGCGACGAAGTCCGTCGCTTTTTCACCGAGACCTGGCGCAAGCAGCGCGCCGGCGAGATCCTGACGCCGCTGGAAGCGATGGCTGCCGACTGGATCGTCGAGCACCCCGAATACCATGCAGACCTCGCGGACGCCGACGGCGCCGCCGCGCGCGACTACACGCCCGAGGAAGGCCGCACGAACCCGTTCCTGCATCTGTCGATGCACCTCGCGATCAGCGAGCAGCTGTCGATCGACCAGCCGCCCGGCATCCGCGCCGCGCACGACAAGCTGGCCGCGAAGCTCGACTCGACGCACGAAGCGCAGCACATGATCATGGAATGTCTCGGCGAGACGATCTGGGAAGCGCAGCGCACCGGCACGCCGCCCGATACGGACGCGTACCTGCAGCGCATCCTGCGCCGCGCGTCGCGCGACTGAGCGCCGCACCCAAAAAAATACCCCGCCATGGCGGGGTATGCCTGCTGCACGGGTCGTCAAGGCCCAGCGTGCTTACTTCTTGAAGACGAGATCGGTCTCTTTCAGCGACTCGATGTAGGCCGCGATGTCCTTCATGTCGCTGACCGACAGGTTCTGGACCTGCGCCTGCATGATCGCGTTGTTGCGGCCGAGCAGCGGGTTCGTCAGCCCCATCTGGTACTGGCGCATCGACCACACGAGGTAATCGGCGTGCTGGCCCGCGAGGCGCGGATACTCGGCGTTGATCGGCTTGTTCAGTTGCGCGCCGTGGCAGGCCGCGCAGTTGTGCGACTCGACCAGTTCCTTGCCCTTCACGGTGTCCGCCGCATGCGCGGTACCGATCGCGAGGCCGGCCATCAGTGCAACCGCCGCCGTCTTGAATGCGTTGTTCATGAATGCTCCTGTCCCGCCGGTAAGAATCGGCGGCGCGCGCTTTACTTGTAGGGATTGTCCTTCGTGTCGGCCTTCTGGGCGGCGTAGTAGGCCGCCAGATCCGCGATGTCCTGGTCCGTCAGCGAACCGGCGATCGCATTCATCGACGGGAAATGACGATCCTTCTTGCGGTACGCCTTCAGCGCGTTCTCGAGGTATTGCTGGTTCTGGCCGCCAAGGACGGGCACCCGGTAGACCTCCGGGTACGCCGCGCGGTAATCCTGGATGCCGTGGCAACCGATGCACATGGCGGCCTTGCCCGCCCCGTCCTTCGGGTTGCCGACCACACCGGCCGCCTGCGCGCTGCCCGCGAGCGCCACGAGCGCCGCGACAACGACGTGTTTGCCGACGAATTTGTTCATAGCTCTTGTAACCTAGCTTGAGGGGAAACTGGCGCCGAAGCGGCAACGGCCCGCGCCGTTTTGCTTATCGGATCGCCACGCAGGCCAAAAAAAACGGCCAGATTGTACCGCGTCGGCGGGGAACGCGTCCACCAGGTGCCCCGGCCCGCCCCGCCGCAGCTCCGCAACGATACGCGGCCCCGGCCCGACTGGACAGCCCTTCTGACTTATACTGGGTTTTTTTGCGATTAAGAAGAGCGCCGCCATGCGTTTCGAAGGATCCTCGCACTACGTCGCCACCGACGACCTGAAACTCGCGGTCAACGCCGCGCTGACGCTGCAACGCCCGCTGCTGATCAAGGGCGAGCCGGGCACCGGCAAGACCATGCTCGCCGAGGAAGTGGCCGCCGCCCTCGACATGCCGCTGCTGCAGTGGCACATCAAGTCGACGACGAAGGCGCAGCAGGGCCTGTACGAATACGACGCGGTATCGCGGCTGCGCGACTCGCAGCTCGGCGACGAGCGCGTGAAGGACATCTCGAACTACATCGTGAAGGGCGTGCTGTGGCAGGCGTTCGACGCCGAGCGCCCGAGCGTGCTGCTGATCGACGAGATCGACAAGGCCGACATCGAATTCCCGAACGACCTGCTGCGCGAGCTCGACCGGATGGAATTCCACGTGTACGAGACGCGCGAGACCGTGCGCGCGAAGCACCGCCCGCTCGTGATCATCACGTCCAACAACGAGAAGGAGCTGCCCGACGCGTTCCTGCGCCGCTGCTTCTTCCACTACATCCAGTTTCCCGACGCGTCGACGATGCAGCAGATCGTCGCGGTCCACTTCCCGAACATCCGCGAGGAGC
Organism: Burkholderia sp. SIMBA_062; assembly: GCF_046534765.1. NCBI lineage: Bacteria > Pseudomonadati > Pseudomonadota > Betaproteobacteria > Burkholderiales > Burkholderiaceae > Burkholderia > Burkholderia sp. SIMBA_062. The sequence continues at coordinate 125,188 of NZ_JAWRYD010000010.1, read as the reverse complement.
TGCTGCGCGCGGCGCTCGAGAGCTTCTTCGAATTGCGCACCGTATCGGGGCTGAAGAAGAAGCCGTCGACGTCCGAACTGCTCGACTGGCTGAAGCTGCTGCTCGCCGAGAACATCCCGGCCGACGCGCTGCGCGGCGTCGATGCGAAGCAGATCGTGCCGCCGCTCGCGGGTGCGCTGCTGAAGAACGAGCAGGATCTGAGCCTGCTCGAGCGGCTCGTCTACATGAACCGGCACAACCGGTAACCCACCCGCGAAGGCCCGGCCATGCTGCTCAATTTCTTCTACGCGCTGCGCGCAGCCAAGCTGCCCGTCTCGGTGAAGGAATACCTGACGCTGCTCGAATCGCTGAAGGCCGGGCTGATCTCGCCGTCGATCGACGCGTTCTACTTCCTCGCGCGCATGACGCTCGTCAAGGACGAGCAGTATTTCGACAAGTTCGACCAGGCGTTCGGCGCGTATTTCCACGGCGTGTCCGCGTTGCCGTCCGACGCGTTCGATCTCCCGCTCGACTGGCTCGAGAAGCGGCTGGAGCGCGAGCTGTCGCCGGAGGAAAAGGCGCAGATCGACGCAATGGGCGGGCTCGACAAGCTGATGGCGCGCCTGAAGGAACTGCTCGACGAGCAGAAGGCGCGCCACGAAGGCGGCAACAAGTGGATCGGCACGGGCGGCACGTCGCCGTTCGGGCACGGCGGCTACAACCCCGAGGGCATGCGCATCGGCGGCCCGTCGAACGGCAACCGCACGGCGGTCAAGGTGTGGGAGGCGCGCGCGTACCGCGACTACGACGATTCGGTCGAGATCGGCACGCGCAACATCAAGGTCGCGCTGCGGCGCCTGCGCCGCTTCGCGCGCGAAGGCGCGGCCGAGGAGCTCGACCTGCCCGGCACGATCCGCAGCACGGCCGCGAATGCCGGCTGGCTCGACCTGCGGATGGTGCCCGAGCGCCACAATAACGTGAAGGTGCTGATGCTGCTCGACGTCGGCGGCTCGATGGACGACCACATCAAGCGCACCGAGGAGCTGTTCTCCGCCGCGAAGGCCGAGTTCAAGCACCTGGAGTTCTACTACTTCCACAACTGCGTGTACGACCACCTGTGGAAGAACAACCGCCGCCGTCATGCGGAGCGCACCGCGACGTGGGACGTGCTGCACAAGTTCACGCCCGACTACAAGCTGATCTTCGTCGGCGACGCGACGATGAGCCCGTACGAGGTGCTGCAGCCCGGCGGCTCGGTCGAATACAACAACCCGGAAGCCGGCGCCGTCTGGCTGCGCCGCCTCGCCGACCAATTCCCCCGCCATGCATGGCTGAACCCCGAGCCCGAGCGGCTATGGGAATACCGGCAATCGGTCGCGGTGATCCGCGACCTGCTCGGCCAGCGCATGTATCCGCTCACGCTCGCGGGCCTCGAAACCGCGATGCGCGCGCTCAGCAAGTAACGAACCCAACCTGCAACACGAAGGCCGCGTCCGAGCGGCCCTCCCCCGGAGATAGCATGAATCCTTCGCCCACCGCGAGCGCAGCCCGCGCCGGCGGCCGCCGCTTTTTCACCGATACGTCCGTCTCCGCGCTCGTCGCCGGCTTCGTCGCGATGATGACGGGCTACACGAGCTCGCTCGTGCTGATGTTCCAGGCCGGTCGCGCCGCGCACCTGAGCGACGCGCAGATCTCGTCGTGGATCTGGGCGCTGTCGATCGGCATGGCGCTGACGACGATCGGGCTGTCGCTGCGCTTTCGCGCGCCCGTCGTGGTCGCCTGGTCGACGCCCGGCGCAGCGCTCTTGATCGCGTCGCTGCCCGGCGTGCCGTATCCCGAGGCGATCGGCGCGTTCGTCGTGTGCGCGCTGCTGCTGACCGCGGTCGGCGTGAGCGGGCTGTTCGACACGCTGATGCGGCGCATTCCGGCCGGGATCGCGGCCGCGTTGCTCGCGGGCATCCTGTTCGAGATCGGCATCGAGATCTTCCGGGCCGCGCAGTTCCAGACCGCGCTCGTGCTCGCGATGTTCTTCACGTACCTGATCGTCAAGCGGCTCGCGCCGCGCTACGCGATCGTCACGACGCTGATCGTCGGCACCGCGGTGGCCGGCGGCCTCGGCCTGCTCGACTTCAGCCGCTTCCACATCGCGCTCGCGCAGCCCGTGTTCACGATGCCCGCGTTCTCGCTCGCTTCGATCGTCAGCATCGGCGTTCCGCTGTTCGTCGTCGCGATGGCGTCGCAGAACGTGCCGGGCATCGCGGTGCTGCGCGCGGACGGCTACTCGACCCCTTCGTCGCCGCTGATCGCGACCACCGGCCTCGCGTCGCTGCTGCTCGCGCCGTTCGGCTCGCACGGCGTGAACCTCGCGGCGATCACCGCGGCGATCTGCACCGGCCCCGAAGCGCACGAGGAGCACGCGAAGCGCTACACGGCCGCCGTGTGGTGCGGCACGTTCTACCTGATCGCCGGCATCTTCGGCGCGACGATCGCCGCGCTGTTCGCCGCGCTGCCGAAGGCGCTCGTCGTGTCGGTCGCCGCGCTCGCGCTGTTCGGCTCGATCATGAGCGGCCTCGCGAACGCGATGCAGGACGTGAAGCAGCGCGAGGCCGCGCTCGTCACGTTCATGGTCACCGCGTCGGGACTCACGCTGCTGTCGATCGGCTCGGCGTTCTGGGGGCTCGTCGCGGGGATCGTCACGCAGGTGATCCTGAACGCGCGGCGCCCCGCGTAGCGCCGCCCGCCGCAGGCCCGCCCTGCAAACGGCACGCCAAAACGTGCGCGACGCGAATCGGGCCTAAAATGATGAATCGGAGGCGGCGCCCGGCGCCGCTTCGCTTCGCCGCCGCGCTCGCGCGGCCCGTGAGAACCTCGGCGCCCCGCGCCCTCCTCCCGAATCGCCATGACTACCGCACTCGACCAGCTGAAGCAGTACACGACCGTCGTCGCCGACACGGGCGATTTCCAGCAGCTCGCGCAATACAAGCCGCGGGACGCCACCACGAACCCGTCGCTGATCCTGAAGGCCGTCCAGAAGGACGCGTACAAGCCGATCCTCGAGAAAACCGTCCGCGATCACCGCGACGAACCCGCCGAATTCATCATCGACCGCCTGCTGATCGCATTCGGCACCGAGATCCTGAAGCTGATCCCGGGCCGCGTGTCGACCGAGGTCGACGCGCGCCTGTCGTTCGACACGCCCCGCTCGATCGACAAGGGCCGCGAACTCATCAAGCTGTACGAAGACGCCGGCATCGGCCGCGAGCGCATCCTGATCAAGCTCGCGTCGACGTGGGAAGGCATTCGCGCGGCCGAAGTGCTGCAGAAGGAAGGGATCAAGTGCAACATGACCCTGCTTTTCTCGCTCGTGCAGGCCGCCGCGAGCGCGGAAGCCGGTGCGCAGCTGATCTCGCCGTTCGTCGGCCGTATCTATGACTGGTACAAGAAGCAGGCCGGCGCCGACTGGGACGAAGCGAAGAACGGCGGCGCCAACGATCCGGGCGTGCAGTCGGTGCGCCGCATCTACACGTACTACAAGACGTTCGGCTACAACACCGAAGTGATGGGCGCGAGCTTCCGCACGACGAGCCAGATCACCGAGCTCGCGGGCTGCGACCTGCTGACGATCAGCCCCGACTTGCTGCAGAAGCTGCAGGACAGCAACGACACGGTCGAGCGCAAGCTGTCGCCGGACGCGCTGCACGACCAGCCGACCGAGCGCGTCGCGATCGACGAGGCCTCGTTCCGCTTCCAGCTGAACGACGAAGCGATGGCGACGGAAAAGCTGTCCGAAGGCATCCGCGTATTCGCCGCCGACGCGGTGAAGCTCGAAAAGCTGATCGACTCGCTGCGCTGATCCGCAGCGCGCACGGCTGCTGTCAGTTGAACTGTCAGCAACGCTGACAACAGCCGTCAGCACGCGCTGCGAACGGCCGCGAACCTCGTGTTCGCGGCCGTTTTTATTTTTCATTCCATCGTCAAGCGCGCGCACTACAATCCACGTCACGAGTGCGCCGGCCGCATCCCGACGCGCTCTTCCCGGTCAATCTTCGGACTACCCGGGCCGGCCCCGACACGCCAGCCCGGTCAACAGGAGACAACGATGCAAGTCCAACCGTACCTGACGTTCTACGGCCGCGCGGAAGAAGCCCTTCAGTTCTACGAAAAGGCGCTCGGCGCGAAGACAATGTTCAAGATGCATTTCAAGGATGCGCCGCCCAATCCCGATTACCCGATGACGCCCGACATGGCCGACAAGGTGATGCATGCGAGCTTCACGATCGGCGACTCGATGATCATGTGCTCGGACGGCGACTGCAGCCAGCCGGGCGGCGGCATGCACGCCGGCTATTCGCTGTCGCTGAACCCGGCGACGGTCGAGGAAGGCCAGAAGCTGTTCAATGCGCTCGCCGATGGTGGCGAAGTGACGATGCCGTTCGGCAAGACGTTCTGGGCGCTCGGCTTCGGGATGGCGAAGGATCGTTTCGGCGTGCACTGGATGGTCAACGTCGAGGACCTGTCGCAGCGCGAGGATCTCGCGAAACGCGCGCAGGGCTGACGCCAGCGAAAACGCCCGCCACTTCGCAGTGACGGGCGTCGTTGTCGCGGCGCGGCCGCGCCGCCCGTATCAGCCCTCGACGACGTCGAGATAATCCTCCGGCCGCGTGCGATCCTCCGCGTGCGTCATGCCCATCACGCGCACCAGCACGCTCACCGCCACCGACACCACCAGGTTCACGATCAGCGACCACACGGCCGCGTAGCCGGGGATCGCGAGGCCGAACAGGTGGATCGTGAAGATCGAACTCGCCAGCTTCAGCGAGACCGCCATCCACGTGCCGCACACGATGCCCGCCGCCCAGCCGGCCAGCAGGCCGCGATGGTCGAGCACACGCGTGTACAGGCCGAGCACGATCGCCGGCAACGTCTGGATGATCCAGATCCCGCCGAGCAGCTGCAGCTGGATCGCATACGTCAGCGGCAAGCCGAGGATGAACGCGACCGCGCCGACCTTCACGATCAGCGACACGAGCTTCGCGACGTGCGTCTCCTGCTGGTGCGTCATGTTGCGGTTCACGAACTCGCGGTGGATGTTGCGCGTGTACAGGTTCGCGGCCGCGATCGACATGATCGCCGCCGGCACCAGCGCGCCGATGCCGATCGCCGCGAACGCGACGCCGACGAACCACGACGGGAAATACTCGAGGAACAGCGCGGGCACCGCGAAGTTCGGGCCGAACGCCTTGAAGTACGGCGCGTACTGCGGCATGTCCTTCACGCCCGCCGCGAGCGCCATGTAGCCGAGCAGCGCGAGCAGGCCGAGCACGAACGAGTATGCGGGCAGCATCGCCATGTTGCGGCGGATCGAGTTGCCCGACGACGACGACAGGATCGCCGTGACCGAGTGCGGATACAGGAACAGCGCGAGCGCGGAACCGATCGCGAGTGTCGCGTACGCGCTGTAGCCGTTCAGGCTCATCGCGTCGGGCGCCTTCAGCAGCAGCTTGGCCGGCGGCACCGACGCGAAGATGTGCCCGAAGCCGCCGAGCTTCGCGGGAATCACGATGACCGCTGCGGCGATCGTGATATAGATCAGGACGTCCTTCACGATCGCGATCATCGCGGGCGCGCGCAGCCCCGACGTGTACGTGTACGCGGCGAGGATCGCGAACGCGATGATGAGCGGCAGGTCGCCGACGAAGCCGGTCGTGTCGAAACCCAGCGCGCCGATCACGACTTCGATGCCGACGAGCTGCAGCGCGATGTACGGCATCGTCGCGAGGATGCCCGTCACCGCGATCGCGAGCGCGAGCATCCGGCTGCCGTAGCGTGCGTTCACGAAGTCGGCGGCCGTCACGTAGCCGTGGCGCTTCGCGATGCTCCACAGCTTCGGGAACACGACGAACGCGAACGGATAGATCAGGATCGTATAGGGCAGCGCGAAGAAGCCCATCGCACCGGCGCCGAACACCAGCGCGGGCACCGCGACGAACGTATAGGCCGTGTAGAGGTCGCCGCCGAGCAGGAACCACGTGACGATCGTGCCGAAGCGGCGTCCGCCGAGGCCCCATTCGTCGAGATGGGCGAGATCGCCGCGCCGCCAGTTCGCGGCCAGGAAACCGATGATCGTGACGCCGATGAACAGCAGCACGAAGACGAAGGTTGCGCCGAGGTTCATTGCGCACCTCCCTGCGGGCCGCCCGCCTTCCACGCGTTCTTTGTCTTGAAATAGACGAACGCGGTAATCACCGCGCTAATGAAGACCCACAGCAGCTGGTACCAGTAGAAAAACGGAAAGCCGAACCATTGCGGTTCGATCTTGCTGTACGACGGTACCCACACCATCGCGATCAGCGGCAGCACCAGCAGCCAGAGCCAGCGCTTGGCGGCCCGATTGGCGTCGGCATCGTGAGCCATGACGTCTCCTCTTGTTTCCCGGTTATCGATCTTGTTGAGCGGGTACGGCGCCGGGAGGAGCGGCGAAACGGGTGGGCTGCGGCTCCCCTGGCTTCGCGCCAGTATAGGAGCCGCGGGCACGCGGTCAAGCAGGGGCGAACCCGAGGTGATCCGCCCCCAGTCGCGCGGTTGCACCGGCATGCGGGCGGTGCATGAGCGTCAGATCGCGAACGAGGATTCGCGTGCGCCGGTCGTTTCTTTCAAAGCTTTCACCCACTTGCGCGCGGGCAGCTTCAGCGTGTCCTCGATCAGCTTCGCGCGTGCTTCCAGCTGCGCGAACGACACGTCGAGCACGGGGCCCGAGAACGCGATCGCGATCCGGTTGCCGTCGTGCACTTCCGGCAGCGCGATCACGCGATGGTCGAACGCCGCGTTCAGGTGCTTCATGTTGCGCACGAAGCTCGGATGGTCGCCGAACAGGTTGATCGTCGCGATGCCCGCGCGGGCCAGGCAGCCGCGCACCGCGCGGTAGAACGCGACGCTGTCGAGCACCGGGCCGCGCGCGGTCGCGTCGTACAGGTCGATCTGCAGCGCGCCCGTCGTGCCGCGGTTGGCCGGATCGTTGACGAAATCCCATGCGTCGGCTTCGTGCACGACGAGACGTTCGTCGTCGGGCGGCAGCGCGAACATCGTGCGCGCCGCGACGATCACGGCCGGATTCAGTTCGACGGCCTCGACCTTCGCGTGCGGCAGGAAGCGGTGCGAGAACTTGGTCAGCGCGCCGGTGCCGAGCCCGAGCTGGACGATCCGTTCGGGCGTTTCGAGGAACAGCAGCCACGCCATCATCTGCTGCGCGTATTCGAGCTCGATGTGCAGCGGCTTCGAGATCCGCATCGCACCCTGCACCCATTCGGTGCCGAAGTGCAGGAAGCGCACGCCGCGCTCTTCCGAGAACGTGACGGGCGCGAAGCGCGGCTTGCGCGGCGCTTCGAGCACGGGCACGTCGTCGTGTTCGTCGATTTCCGGGCGGCGCTTCATGCGCGGCGGCTGAAGCTTGTCGGAGCCGTTGTAGGCGGACGCCTTGCGTTGCTTGAACGCGCGCGCCTCGGCGGACGCGCGCTTGATGAGTCGGGACATGTTTGAATCTCGCTGGGTGATGCTGGGTGATGCCGGATGAGCGGACGAGAGGATAGCATTGGTGGGAGTTGGCCGGCCGCCAGCCAAGTGCACGACGGGTCGCACGGCCATTCGGTCGGCCTGCATGCGCTGCGGCACGCGGGACATGCCGAACGGTGACGATCCTTGGAGTTCGCCGTCCGCGAGAAAACGACTACCACTGACGACAGGGAATCCTATGACCTCGAACGACAAAACGATCTGGTTTCCGGCCAAGCGCTACGGATGGGGATGGGGTTTGCCGGTCGCGTGGCAGGGCTGGGTCGTGTTGTTGCTGTTCGCGATCGGGATCGTCGTCACCGCATGGCTTTTGCCGCCGACACGATCGCCGCTTGCGTACGGCGCCTGCATCGTGGTGTTGGTCGCGCTGCTGACTGCCGTTTGCTGGCTCAAGGGCGAGAAGCCCCGCTGGAGATGGGGCAAGGACGAGTGATCATCGGGCGCGCCGCGCAAACGTCCACGCTGATCTTCATCACGGCGCGCACATGCATGCTGCGCTCGATAACGCCCCGCCAACGACTTTGCAGCGCTGGCGTGAGCGCTGTCGCCAGCGCTTGGACGCTCAGCGAGCAATGTGACGCCACTGCTCCAGCTTCTGCTCGAACGACAGCATCGCATTCGCCGGGCTCGACGAAGGCAGCACCAGCGTTTCATACCCGGCCTGCCCGATCACGTCGGCAAAGCGCCCCGCCGTCTTCCCGTTGAAACATACCTTCTTCAGCAACGGCGCATGCTCGCGCAACGACGCAAAGTCGTTCGGCTTCGCATTCGCGATATCCCTGCGATCCAGATCCGCCGAAACGGTCGCCCATCGAGCTAAAATTTGGCTCGATCGTGCTAAATTTTGGCTCGATCGTGCTATTCTCACGGCTTATGACAAAGCTCGGCGACGCCCTCTTTTCCAGCGCACAGCAACCCATTTTGGCCTGCCTGTTTGGGCAGCCCGAACAGTGGTTTCACATCAAAGAGTTGATCCGGCTCACCAGTCTCGGTAGTGCCAGCGTCCAGCGTGAACTGAATCGTCTCGAAAAAGGTGGCCTCATCGAAACCAGACGCATCGCCAATCTCAAACAGGTGCGAGCGTTCGCCGGCAGCCCCATTTTCAGCGAGCTGCGTCTCATCATCCTCAAAACCTTCGGGGTCGTCGAGGTGCTCCGTGAAGCGCTGTCACCGCTGACCTCAGAGATACAACTCGCCTTTGTATACGGTTCGGTTGCCCAAGGCAGCGACCACGCCGGTAGCGACGTCGATGTTATGTTGGTCAGTGAGACGCTCAGCTATGGACAAATCATGGCCGCACTCGAATCGGCTGAAAGACAGCTCGGCCGCTCGGTCCAGATCACACAATACACTCACGAGGAATTTCTCGAACGGAAACGCAAAAGTCATCCGTTCCTCGCGGAAGTGCTGCGCCAACCGAAGCTGATGATTATAGGAACCGAGGACGACATTGACCGCATTGGATAACCTCGTACGCATCGGAAAACTCAAACCCCTTCCGGCGAACCGCGGCGAATTCGAGCATCTGCTCGGCCTCGCTCGAACCTTGCTCGATACCGTCACAAGCAGTAACGGAATGGCAACGGAGAGCCAGTTCATCCTCGCCTACGATGCCGCTCACGCCGCGTCACGCGCTGCGTTACGGGCTCACGGATACCGGAGCGACGACCGATATCTGGTCTTTCAGTGTCTCGAACACACGATCGGCTGGCCGACCGAAAAATGGCGCGTGCTCGATACCTGCCATCGCAGGCGCAACGCGGCCGAATACGAGGGCAACATAGATCTTCCGGCCAGTCTGACCGCCGAGTTGGTTCGGCTCACTGCTGAACTCATTGAAACCGTATCTCTACTCGACCACCTGCTGCCGTCCAACTGATACTGCTTCGCGGGATACTCTGAATCCAACGAGTTTCAGGGACGAATCCCGCGCCACTGCTCCAGCTTCTGCTCGAACGACAGCATCGCATTCGCCGGGCTCGACGAAGGCAGCACCAGCGTCTCATACCCGGCCTGGCCGATCACGTCGGCAAAGCGCCCCGCCGTCTTCCCGTTGAAACACACCTTCTTCAGCAACGGCGCATGCTCGCGCAACGACGCAAAATCGTTCGGCTTCGCATTCCGGATCGCAGAATCGAGACTGCCTTGCCGATGGCATGCATCGAGGACATCCCAGATGCCGATGCCGTGCAAAAGCACGCGTTCGAGCCGCGCGTCGTACGCAAGCTCGTGCAGCCCACGCTCGCCGAGCACCGCACCGAGCAACCGCCAGAACTGATTGCGCGGATGCGCGTAGTACTGCGCGGCATCGAGCGACGCCTCGCCCGGAAAGCTGCCGAGAATCATCGTGTGCGTGTTCGGCCCGACGACCGGCGGAAAACCTTGCAGCATCACGCGGCCCCGCGCGGCCCGTCGCCATGCGCATCGAGATGGCGCCACAGCGCGGGCAGCATGCACTCGGTGACCATCAACGGCTTGCCGTGCCGCTGGAACACCGAACGCCGCGCGACGAACGCGTGCGGCGCCCGCGTACCCTGCAACGCATGGCTTGCGAGCGCATACAGCGGATGACCGGCGATCACGCGCCGGCTGACGAGCGCCGAGCGCTCGACCTGCGGATCGCTGTACAGCAGCTCCGCGAGCGGCCGCGTGCGCAAGCGCCGCATCGCTTGCCATACACCCTTGCTGGCCGCGAGCGGCGCGATGCTGTGCGCGGCGACGTACGGCGTGCCGTCGACCGACAGGATCACCTCGCGCACCCACATCGGCGCGCGCGGCGCACTGTCGAGCGCGGCGGGCTCGTCGAACCACGGACAGTCGACCGCCTCGCGCGTCACGCGCACGCTCACGCTGCCGAGCCGCGCGAGATGCGCGGTCAGCGACCCGCCGCGCGTCAGCCAGTCGCGCTGGTCGAGCGTGCAGCCGGGCCGGGGCGTTGCGCGCCAGCCCGCCTGTGCGCCGTCGAATCGAATCCGCTTGCTCACGCAGCGCGCGACAGCAGCAGCGCGTTGGTTCGCTTCACGAAGCTCGCCGGATCGTCGAGCATCCCGCCTTCGGCCAGCAATGCCTGGTCGAACAGCAGATGGCACCAGTCGCCGAAATTGGCGCTCTCGGCGTTCAGCTGCTTCACGAGCGCGTGCTCCGGGTTGATCTCGAGGATCGGCTGCATCGCCGGCGCGGTCTGACCGGCCGCCTTCAGCATCCGCTGGAGATAGCCGCTCATGTCGTTGTCGTCCGCGACGAGGCACGACGGCGAATCGGTCAGGCGGAACGTGACGCGCACTTCCTTCACCTTGTCGCCGAGCGCTTCCTTCATCTTCTCGACGACCGGCTTGATCGCCTCGCCCGCCTGCTCCTGCGCCTTCTTTTCCTCGTCGTTCAGCTCGCCGAGGTCGAGATCGCCGCGGGCGACGCTCGCGAGCGGCTTGCCGTCGAATTCATGCAGGAACGACAGCATCCACTCGTCGACGCGATCGGTCAGCAGCAGCACCTCGACGCCCTTCTTGCGGAACACTTCCAGATGCGGGCTGTGCTTCGCGGCCTGCCACGTATCGGCGGTCACGTAGTAGATCTTGCTCTGCTCCGGCTTCATGCGCGCCACGTAGTCGGCGAGCGACACGTCCTGCGCGTCGGTGTCGCCGTGCGTCGATGCGAAGCGCAGCAGCTTCGCGATGCGCTCGCGGTTCGCGTGATCCTCGCCGAGGCCTTCCTTCAGCACCTGGCCGAACGCGCTCCAGAACGTCTTGTACTTCTCCTTGCCGGCATCCTCTTCCGCGTTCGCGAGTTCCTCGAGCATCGATAGCGCGCGCTTCGTCACGCCTTCGCGGATCGCCTTCACGTCGCGGCTTTCCTGCAGGATTTCACGCGACACGTTCAGCGGCAGGTCGGCCGAATCGACGACGCCCTTCACGAAGCGCAGGTATTGCGGCAGCAGCTGCTCGGCGTCGTCCATGATGAACACGCGCTTCACGTACAGCTTCAGGCCGCCGCGGTAGTCGCGGTTCCACAGATCGAACGGCGCGTGCGCCGGCACGAACAGCAGCTGCGTGTATTCGCTGCGGCCCTCGACGCGGTTGTGCGTCCACGTGAGCGGATCCTGGTGGTCGTGCGCGATGTGCTGGTAGAACTGCGTGTATTGCTCGTCGGTGACGTCGCTCTTCGAACGCGTCCACAGCGCGCTCGCCTGGTTGACGGTCTCGTCCTCGTCCTTCAGGACCATCTCGCCCTTTTCCTGATCCCACTCTTCCTTCTGCATCAGGATCGGCAGCGCGATGTGATCGGAATACTTCTGGATGATCGACTTCAGGCGGTGCGACGACAGCAGCTCGTCCTCGCCTTCGCGCAGGTGCAGCGTGATCGTCGTGCCGCGCTGCGCGCGCTCGATCGCGTCGATCGTGAAATCGCCCTCGCCCGCGCTTTCCCAGCGCACGGCTTCGTTCGCCGGCAGGCCGGCGCGGCGCGTTTCGACGGTGATCTTGTCAGCGACGATGAAGCCCGAGTAGAAGCCGACGCCGAACTGGCCGATCAGCGCCGCGTCCTTCTGCTGGTCACCGGACAGCTTCGTGAAGAATTCCTTGGTGCCCGAGCGCGCGATCGTGCCGAGGTTCGCGATCGCCTCGTCGCGGCTCATGCCGATGCCGTTGTCGTCGATCGTGATCGTGCGTGCGGCCTTGTCGAAGCCGATGCGGATGCGCAGGTTCGGATCGCTCTCGTACAGCGCGTTGTCCGCGAGTGCTTCGAAACGCAGCTTGTCGGCCGCGTCGGACGCGTTCGACACCAGTTCGCGCAGGAAAATTTCCTTGTTGCTGTAGAGCGAATGAATCATCAGGTGGAGGAGTTGCTTGACCTCTGCCTGAAAGCTCATCGTTTCGTGTGCCATGGATGCTGTTTCCTCTTACTTGAACTTGAATGGTGTGACGCGGGCGCCCGGCGCGCGATGCCGGAGGGCCCGTCAAGGACGACCGCCTGGCGCAAGCGGTTTGCGCGGGTATCTGGTGCCGGGCGGGCGGATTTCAAGGGGCGGTGTGGCGCCCGTCACGACGCGCGCCGCGCCGCCGACTCGATATAGCGCGCGAGAAAGCCCGGCAGCGCCGGATCGCCGCAGTTCGCGACGTTGAAGCGCGTCCACGTCGACGACGACTGCTGCGGCGAGAACAGGCTGCCCGGCGTCAACAGGAATCCTTCCTCGTGCGCGGCGGCCGCGAGCGCGTCCGAATCGACGCCCGTGTCGGCCCACAGGAACATCCCGGCTGCCGGCATCGTGAACAGCCGCAGCCCGGTGCGCTCGAGCATCCGCGCGGTCTTGTCGCGCACGCCGTCGAGTCGCGCGCGCAGGCGCTCGACGTGGCGCCGGTAATGCCCTTCGGTCAGAATCTTGTAGAGCACGCGCTCGTTGAGCTCCGGCGTCGTCATCCCGACCAGCATCTTCTGGTCGGTGATCGCCTTCGCGATCTCCGGCGCGCACGCGACATAGCCGACCCGCAAATTCGCCGCGAGCGTCTTCGAGTAGCTGCCGAGGTAGATCACGCGCTTCAACTGGTCGAGGCTCGCGAGTCGCGTCGCCGGATAGCTCGGCGGACACAGGTCGCCGTAAACGTCGTCCTCGACGACGAGAAAGTCGTACGCCTCGGCGAGCTTCAGGATCCGGAACGCCTGCGCGGCCGACAGCGACGTGCCGGTCGGGTTCTGCAGCACCGAATTGATCACGAGCATCTTCGGCCGCCACATCTGCACGAGCGTTTCCAGCGCGTCGAGATCGGGACCGTCGGGCGTATACGGCATGCCGACGAGCTGCGCGCCCTGCGACGCGAAGCGGCCGAACATCTGGAACCACGCCGGATCGCCGACGATGACCGCGTCGCCCGGCTGCACGTAGATGCGCGAGATCAGGTCGATCGCCTGCGTGATGCCCGACACCATCACGAGTTGCTCGGGCTTCGCGCCGATCTCGACTTCCGCGAGCCGCGTCTGCAGTTGCTGGCGCAGCGGCAGAAAACCCTGCGGCGTGCCGAAACCGAGCATCTGCGCGCCGGACTGGCGCCCGAGCGCGCGCAGCGAGCCGGTGATCAGCTCGCCATCGAGCCAGCGGCCCGGCAGGTAGCCGAGACCCGGCCCCTTTTCCGGGCTGGCGGTGTGCAGCATGTTGCGCAGCAGCCAGACGACGTCGATCGTGTTGTGCACGGGCGCGGCCTCCGCCACGCGCGCCACGTTGTCGACCGGCTGCGGGCCGACGGCCGTGCGCTCGCGCACGTAGAAACCGGAGCCGCGCCGCGAATCGAGATACCCCTGCGCGACGAGCCGCTCGTATGCCTCGACGACGGTGAAACGCGACACGCTCTTGTCGAGCGCGAGCTTGCGGATCGACGGCATGCGCATGCCGGGCCGGAACACGCGCTCGTCGATGCGGCGCCGCGCCCACTGGACAAGCTGGTCGACGAGCGTGAGCGTGGCCGTATCATGCGGCGCGGGAATCTGGGCGAGAGGAACGGTGGACACGGGCGGCAACTCCAACTGTACCGAAGGCTATCGCGCCGATTGTACCGTTACTGTGCCGGTGCCGACGATTACAGTTGACCTCAAATGGCGACGTGCGACCGTCGTTCCGGCCCGGCCGCGCGCGGGGCCGCACCGCGCGGCGCAGCCCGGCCCGGGCACCGGCCGGTCGCCCTTCCGTCCGCCCACCATGACACTTTCGCTTCCCGACCGACGTTCATGCCAGCCCGCTCCCTGACCCTCGACCATCTCGTGATCGCCGCGCGCACGCTCGACGACGGCGTGCGCCACGTCACCGACGCGCTCGGCATCGAACCGGCCAGCGGCGGCCGGCATCCGCTGATGCGCACCCATAACGCGCTGTTCGGCGCGTGGGGCGGGCTGTACCTCGAGGTGATCGCGATCGATCCCGACGCACCGGCCACCGGCGACGACGCCACGCCGCCGCGCGCGCGGCTGTTCGGCCTCGACGATCCGGCGATGCACGCACGGCTCGCGCAGGGCCCGTTCCTCGCGCACTGGGTCGCGCGCGTCGACCGCCCGCGCCAGCTCGCGCTGTGGCAGCGCCAGTACCCGGCGCGCATCGCGCCGGTCGTCGCGATGCGGCGCGGCGACCTGAGCTGGGGCCTCACGGTGCCCGACGACGGCGCGTTCCCCGCGTGGCAAGGCGCCGGCGACGGCCTCGTGCCGTCGCTGATCCAGTGGGACAGCCCGCGTCATCCGGCCGAATCGCTGCCGGACAACGGCGTCGCGCTGAAGTCGCTCAAGGGCGTCCACCCGCGTGCGGACACGATTCGCGAGCAGCTCGACTGGCTCGGCGCCGGCCATCTGCTCGACGTCGAAACCGGCGACGGGCCGCCCGCGCTCGTCGCGGAATTCGACACGCCGCAAGGCGCCCGCACGCTGCGCTGACGGCATGGCCGCCCCTTCGATTACACGAACCCAGCAAAAACCCAGCAATCCGGAGACACCCAGTACATGAATTCGCGCGAAACCCGGGGCATGCTGCTCGGCCTCATCGGCGTGATCATCTTCAGCCTGACGCTGCCGATGACGCGTATCGTCGTCTCCGAGCTCAATCCGCTGCTCAACGGGCTCGGCCGCGCGCTCGCCGCGTCGGTGCCGGCCGGCCTGTTGCTGTGGTGGCGCCGCGAACGGCTGCCGACGCGCGCGCAGCTGAAAAGCCTTGCCGTGGTGTCGGCCGGCGTGATCATCGCGTATCCGGTGTTCTCCGCGTGGGCGATGAAAACCGTGCCCGCGTCGCACGGCGCGGTCGTCAACGGCCTGCAGCCGCTGTTCGTCGCGCTGTACGCGGCGTGGCTGTCGCACGAGCGCCCGTCGAAGGCGTTCTGGGTCAGCGCGCTGGCGGGCAGCGCGCTCGTGATCGCGTTCGCGCTGCGCGACGGCGGCGGCACCGTGCAGGCGGGCGACGCGCTGATGCTCGTCGCGGTCGGCATCGGCGCGCTCGGCTATGCGGAAGGCGCGCGCCTCGCGCGCCAGATCGGCGGCTGGCAGGTGATCTGCTGGGCGCTCGTCGTGTCCGCGCCGTTCCTCGTGCTGCCGGTCGGCTGGCTCGCGTGGACGCAGCACGTCGCGCATCTGGCCCCGCTTGCGCCGCGCACGTGGCTCGCGTTCGGCTACGTGACCCTTTTTTCGCAATTCATCGGCTTTTTCGCGTGGTACGCGGGGCTCGCGATGGGCGGCACCGCGCGCGTCGGCCAGGTGCAGTTGCTGCAGATCTTCTTCACGATCGCCTTCTCCGCGCTGCTGTTCGGCGAAACGGTGACGCCGTCCACCTGGCTGTTCGCGGCCGCCGTGATCGCGACCGTGATGCTCGGCCGGCGCTCGGCCGTGGCCACGGCCCCGCGTCCCGCTCGCGCCGGTTGATGAGGTGCGCCATAATGTCCGTTTTGCCAGAACGGTTTTGCCCACCCGGCCGCGACGGCACGACCGCGCTCCCGCATGCCCACCCGGCCGCGTCGACGCGCTCTGCCTGATCGACCTTTCTTGACTGACCCGATATCCGAACGAGGAGACTATGAATCCGACCGACCTGCATCCGCCGCACTGGCAGCTTTCCGAACGCGCCCGCAAGCTGACGAGCTCTGCGATTCGCGAGATCCTGAAGGTCACGGAACGCCCCGAGGTCATCTCGTTCGCAGGCGGCCTGCCGGCTCCGGCGACGTTCCCGGCCGAACGCATGCGCGCCGCGGCCGATCGCGTGCTGCGCGATGCGCCCGCCGCCGCACTCCAGTACAGCGCGACCGAAGGCTACCTGCCGCTGCGCGAATGGATCGCCGAGCGCTACAGCGTGCGCGTGTCGCAGGTGCTGATCACGACCGGCTCGCAGCAGGCGCTCGACCTGCTCGGCAAGGCGCTGATCGATCCGAACAGCCCGATCCTCGTCGAAACGCCGACCTACCTCGGCGCGCTGCAATCGTTCTCGCTGTACGAGCCGCGCTACGTGCAGGTGCCGACCGACGAGCAGGGCCTGCTGCCCGAAGGCCTCACGCCCGAGCTGACCCAAGGCGCGCGCCTGCTGTACGCGCAGCCGAACTTCCAGAACCCGACCGGCCGCCGCCTGCCCGTCGAGCGCCGCCGCGCGCTCGCCGCGTTCGCGCAGTCGAGCCCGTTCCCGGTGCTGGAAGACGACCCGTACGGCGCGCTGAACTACCAGGGCGAGCCGCTGCCGACGATGCTGTCGATGGCGCCGGACCACATCGTGCACCTCGGCACGTTCTCGAAGGTGCTCGCGCCGGGCCTGCGGATCGGCTACATCATTGCCCCCGAAGAACTCCACTTCAAGCTCGTGCAGGCCAAGCAGGCCACCGACCTGCACACGCCGACGCTCACGCAGCGCATCGCGCACGAAGTGATCAAGGACGGCTTCCTCGACGAGCACATCCCGACGATCCGCCAGCTGTACGGCGCGCAATGCGAAGCGATGCTCGCGTCGCTCGCACGCCACATGCCGGAAGGCGTCACGTGGAACCGTCCGGAAGGCGGGATGTTCATCTGGGTAAACCTGCCCGCGCAGATCGACAGCATGAAGCTGCTCGCCGCGGCCGTGGACAACCACGTCGCCTTCGTGCCGGGCGCGCCGTTCTTCGCGGACGATGCTCAACAGAACACGCTGCGCCTGTCGTTCGTGACGGTGCCGCCCGAAAAGATCGAGGAAGGCGTCGCGCGGCTCGGCAAGCTGCTGCGCGAGCGCCTCTGACCCCCGCTTTTTCCTGTCACGACTCTCTACGAGGAATCGAACGCATGGCTAACGTCTACGACAAACTGAAGTCGCTCGGCATCGAGCTGCCGAGCGCCGGCGCACCGGCCGCCGCCTACGTGATGAGCGCGCAAAGCGGCAACACGGTCTACCTGTCGGGCCACATCGCGAAAAAGGACGGCAAGGTCTGGGCCGGCAAGCTCGGCGCGGATCTGCAGACGGAAGACGGCAAGGCGGCCGCGCGCTCGATCGCGATCGACCTGCTCGCGACGCTGCACGCGCACACCGGCGACCTGAACAAGGTCACGCGCATCGTGAAGCTGATGAGCCTCGTCAACTCGACGCTCGACTTCACCGAACAGCACGTCGTCACGAACGGTGCGTCGGAACTGATCGCGGAAGTGTTCGGCGATGCGGGCAAGCACGCACGTTCGGCGTTCGGCGTCGCGCAGATTCCGCTCGGCGCATGCGTCGAGATCGAGCTGATCGCCGAAGTCGCGTAACGCGCGTCACGCAATCGTCACGATGACCAGCCGCCGCGTCCGGTTCAAGCAGGTCGACGTCTTCACGTCGGTGCCGTTCAAGGGCAACCCGCTCGCGGTCGTGTTCGACGCCGATTCCCTCGGCGACGACGACATGCTCGCGATCGCCCGCTGGACGAACCTGTCGGAAACGACGTTCGTGTGCACGCCGACCGATCCGCAGGCCGATTACCGCGTCCGGATCTTCACGCCGGGCGGCGAACTGCCGTTCGCCGGCCACCCGACGCTCGGCACCGCGCATGCTTTCCTGGAAAGCGGCGCGCGACCGCGCACGTCGGGCGTGCTGATCCAGCAATGCGGCGTCGGCCGGGTCGAACTGCGCGAACAGGCCGACGGCTGGGCATTTGCCGCGCCGCCGGCTCGATTCACGCCGCTCGACCGGGCGGACTATCCGGTGCTGGCGGCCGCGTTGCGCAGCGATGCGATCGATCCGGAGGCCGAACCGTGCGCGGTCGACAACGGCGCACCGTGGCTCGTCGTGCGGCTCACGTCGGCCGACGCCTGCATCGGCCTCGCGCCCGATCCGGCCGCGCTCGCGGCCCTCACCCACCGCTACGGCGCGCACGGCCTCGCGGCCTATGCGCCCCACCCCGACGACGGCCCCGCCACGTTCGAAATCCGCTGCCTGATGACGGGGGACGGTTTCGGCACCGGCGAGGATCCCGCCACCGGCAGCGCGAACGCCGCGCTGGCCGAGCTGCTCAGCCGCCAGCAGCGCCGCCCCGGCACGTCGTATACGGCCCGCCAGGGCACGGCGATCGGCCGCGACGGCCGCATTGCCGTTCGCTATGACGACGACGGCACGATCTGGATCGGCGGCCACGTCGTGACGGTCGTGGACGGCACGTTCCAGATGCCCGCCTGACGTTTCGAGGTTTCGCCCGTGCGATGGCGCCGGCCCGGCCGGCGCCCTGCGGTTGCCCGGCTATCGCAAAAACGTTCCAGCCAGTAATATCGGGCCTAATCCGTCGCTTCGGCGGGTCTGTCCATGGTTGCGCATCCCGCGAACGAACAGACGCCGGGGCGCCCCAAAACCATAGCCGGCCATCCCGACGGGGATGGCGCAAGCGAGCAGGACGCCGCCCTTCTTCAATGAGCTCCGCCCGGTCCAACCACACGCCGCCGACCCGGCCGCTGCGCGCGCCGCGCAAATCGCGCCGGCGTGCACTGTTCGCGATCCCGCTGCTCGGGATGCTGGCGCTTGCGCTGCTGTGGGCGGTGATCATCGCGCGACTGTCGGTCGAAAAGGACAGCGCGTACAAGGAAGCGGCGGCATCCGCGGCGATCCTGTCGTCCGCGCTCGAGCAGCACACCGTCAAGGCGATCCACCAGGTCGACCAGATCACCCGCTTCGTCAAGTTCGAATTCGAGAAATCGCCCGCGCACTTCAACCTCGCGAGCGCGGTCGAAAAAGGCGTCGTGCCGAGCGACACGCTGATCCAGGTCTCGCTCGTGAACGCGAAGGGTATCCTGTTCGCGAACACAGCCGAAATCCATCCGCAGCCGATCAACCTGGCGGATCGCGAGCACTTCAAGGTCCATCTCGCGCACAACGACGACCGGCTGTACATCAGCAAGCCGGTGCTCGGCCGCGTGTCGAGCCACTGGACGCTGCAGATGACGCGGCGCCTGAACAACCCGGACGGCAGCTTCGCGGGCATCGTCGTGGTGTCGGAAGACCCGAGCTACTTCACGAACGACTTCTACAACAACGCGGCAATCGGCAAGGAAGGCGTGATCTCCGTGGTGTCCGATACGGGTGCCGTGCTCGCGCGGCGCACCGGCTCGCTCAGCAACGCACCGGGTGCGTTCTCCGCATCGGGCGTGTACCCGATCGCCGAGCGCGTGACGGGCACGATCATCGATCCGATCGATGGCGTGACGCGCATCGTGTCGTACCGTCACCTCGACGGCTACCCGCTCGCGGTGATGGTGGGGCTGTCGCAGACCGAGGAATTCGCGGACTACTACCACACGCGCAACGTCTACCTGCTGATGACGAGCTTCATCACGCTCGCGATGCTCGCGTTCTTCAGCGTCGCGACGGGGTTGATCGGCAAGCTGCTCGGGCGCGAGCGCGAGATGACCCAGCTCGCCGAATACGACCTGCTCACCGGCCTCGCGAACCGCTACGCGACGCTGCGCGGGCTGCGCAACGACGTGTCGATGCCGGCTAGCCTGTCCCGGCTCGGCCTGCTGTTCATCGACCTCGACAACTTCAAGACCGTCAACGACACGCTCGGCCACAACGCCGGCGACATCGTGCTGCAGATGACCGCGTCGCGCCTGTCGGATGCGGTCGGCGACGAAGGGTCGCTCGCGCGGATCGGCGGCGACGAGTTCGTGGTCGTGATGAAGGGCGACGACGTCGAACGGCGCGCGGTGCGGCTCGCGGAGGCGATCATCCGGATGTTCGGCGAGCCGTTCGACGTGCGCGGCAGCTCGTTCGTGCTGCACGCCAGCATCGGCATCGCGCTGCACAGCGTCGCGAACGAAAGCGAGATCGACTTGCTGAAGAAAGCCGACCTCGCGATGTACAGCGCGAAGGACGCCGGCAAGAACTGCTACCAGTTCTACGCGCCGCACCTGTCGCACCGCGCGGACCACCTGATGCGCTGGGAACAGCAGTTGCGCGTGGCGCTCACCGAAGGGCAGCTGTTCCTCGCATACCAGCCGAAGATCGATCTGACGCACCGTACGATCACCGGCTTCGAGGCGCTCGCGCGCTGGGACCACCCCGAGCACGGGATCATCTCCGCGAACGAATTCATTTCGATCGCCGAATCGACGGGCCTGATCGTGCCGATCGGCGACTTCGTGATCCGCACCGCGTGCGAACAGATCGCGCGCTGGCGCGACGACGGCCACGACACGCTGACGCTCGCGATCAACATCTCGCCGGTGCAGTTCTGGCGCGGCGACCTGATCGAGACGATTTCCCAGGCGCTGCAGGACACCGGCATCGACGCGAACCGGCTCGAGATCGAGATCACCGAGACCGCGATGATGGAATACCCGGAGCTCGTGTCCGAGAAGATCGTCGCGCTGAAGAAGCTCGGCATCCGGATCGCGCTCGACGATTTCGGCACCGGCTATTCGTCGCTGTCGTACCTGCACCGCTTCTCCGTCGACACGCTGAAGGTCGACCGCTCGTTCGTGCAGGCCATCCCGAACGATCGCAGCGTGTGCGTGATGGTCTCGTCGATCGTGCATCTCGCGCGCTCGCTCGGCCTGACGGTCGTCGTCGAGGGCACCGAGACCGAGGAGCAGATCGCGTGGCTGTCCGCGCTCGGCGAGATCGAGGCGCAGGGCTTCCTGTTCTCGCGCCCCGTGCCGGCCGACGCGATCCCCGCGCTGATCGCACGCTTCGGCGTGCGCGGCGCTCGGCCGAACGTCCTCACGCACCGCGCGACCGGCAGCACGGGCGCCTGAGCCCGCGACACGTGCGGCACCTCGTGCGGCACCTGTTGCGCGGCACACCGATTGTTTCGGCTTCCGATCCGATTGTTTAGTCCATTAACTAGCGTTTTCGCGCATGGCAGTGTCACGATGCGCGGCGGACAATCGGGAGGGCCATCGTGTTGGCGGGCCGCCGGCACGTTTTCAAGCGCGAGACCAGGCCCTGCGCCAACAGCATAGTCATGACAACCGTCGAAGTCGAAGCGGCCGAACGTGTCGAACAGGCACAGGCCTCCCTATGGACCTTGTTCAAGGTCATCGCCGGCATTTCCGCCGTGTCGTGGGGCGGGCTGTCGATGATGGCGCAACTCGAACGCCACTACGTCGACCGGTTGCAGCGCATCGAAGCGCACGTGTTCGCCGATTTCATCGCCCTCGCATGGCTCGTGCCCGGCCCCGTCGGCTGCAATGTCGCGGTGCAGGTCGGCCAGACGCTGCACGGCCGCGTCGGCGCGTGGATCGCCGGCATCGCGAGCGTGCTGCCGTTCTTCGTGCTGATGACGCTGTTCGCGATCTTCTACCGCACGCCGATCGTGCGCTCGCTCGCCGCGCCGATGCTGATCAATCACTTCGGGATGGTGCTCGCCGCGCTGATCGGCGTCACGTGGATCAAGCAGTTGCGTACGCTCGCACGCACGCGGCTCGAACAGTCGATTGCCGCGCTATCGACGATTCTGCTCGCTTTCGCGCATAGTCCGGCGGCCTTCGTCGGGATTCTTTTCGCCGCGTTCGCAGCCGGCTGGCTGACCGGGCCGCCGCAAGACGACGCGGTCGACTTCACGCTGTCCAGGCGCGACCGCAATCTGCTCGTGTTGCTCGCCGTCCTCGTCGCGCTGTTCGCGCTGCCGCTGTCCGGCGACTACCAGATGACGCTGCTGTGGCCGCGGCTCGCCGGCGCCGGGATGACGCTGTTCGGCGGCGGCTTCTCCGCGCTGCCCGTGCTCAAGACGCTGTTCGTGTCGCCGGCGACCGGCATCTCCGATCACGACTTCACGCTCGCGTTCGCGCTGTCGCCCGTGTCGCCCGGCCCGCTGCTGAACGTCGTGCCGTTTCTCGGCTACCTGACCGACGGCTGGACCGGCGCGCTGCTCGCGACCGCCGCGCTGTTCATTCCGTCGGGATGTCTCGTCGTGTTCGCGCAGAACCATCTGTTCCGGTTCAAGCGCCACTCGCGCTTCGAGCACGGGATGCGCCTGATGCGCGCGGCGACGACGGGCTTTCTCGTCGTCGCCGTCGTGAAGATCCTGCATCGCGAGCCGGCCGATCCCGTCTATTGGCTCACGGGCGCCTTTGCAATGCTGTGCTTCGCGCGCTTCAAGGTGCCCGTGTATGCCGTCTACGGTGCGGTCGCGATCGCGTGCGGCGCATGGCTGTGGGCCGTCGCGCATTGACGGCAGGCTGCAATCGCCGCCACCGCCTGCCGCTCAGCCTGCCTGCACCGCGACGCGGCGTGCGACCCGGCGCGCCCACAGCGCGTCGTATGCGAGGTTGAAGCAGAACGTGTAAGGCAGGAAGAACAGCACGATGCCGAGGTCGAGCAGCAGCGCCTCGACGAGGCTCACATTCAGCCACCACGCGGCGACCGGCACCACCAACGCGACGAGGCCCAGCTCGAACGCGACCGCATGCGCGATCCGCATCCCGAGCGTGCGCGTGAGGCCGGCCCGCCGCTCGAAACGGTCGAACAGCGTGTTGAACGTCATGTTCCAGGCCATCGCGATCAGCGACACCATCACCGTCAGCACGCCGACGTGCGAGACCGGCATGTCGAGCAGCCACGCACCGATCGGCGCGCACAGCGCGATCGCCACCAGCTCGAACGTCAGCGCGTGAACGAGGCGTTCCGTCACCGTTTTGTTCATCTGTTTCATGATTCTCTCCGATTCGTTTGTTCAGCTCATGTCGGCTATTCTGATCGGCACAACCGTATGAATCCAGTTTGATATCATCGGTTTTACCGATATAACGCCGTGAGGTCCACCGCATGCGCCACGCACCCGAAGCCCTCCTCGCCTTCGCCGAAGCCGCGCTGCTCGGCTCGTTCACAGCCGCCGCGCGCAAGCTGGGCAAGCGCCAGTCGACGGTGTCCGAAGCGATCGCGAACCTCGAGATCGATCTCGGCGTGCAGCTGTTCGACCGTTCGACGCGCACGCCGACGCTGACCGATGCCGGCCGCGCGCTGCTGCCGCAGGTGCAGCGCACGCTCGAAGCCGGCGCGGCGATCGACCGCACTGCCGCGCGGCTCGCGCAGGGCGAGGAAGCGCGGCTCACGCTCGTCGTGTCCGATACGTACCAGTCGAAGCGTTACGAGGAGACCTTGATGGCGCTCGAGCGGCGCTTTCCGGCGCTCGAGCTCGAATGCCAGATCGCCGAGCACGAGGACGTGCTCGACCTGATCCAGCAGGGCCGCGCCCAACTCGGGCTGATGGCCGCGCGCGCCGTCTATCCGCCCGATATCGGTGCGGCGACGGTGGCGGAGGAATCCGAGATCGGCCTGTTCGTCGGGCGCACGCATGCGCTGGCCACCTATGGCGACGCCGACGTGCCGCATGCGGCGCTGCGCGACGCGCGCGAGCTGCGCCTGAACACCTACGTGAAACCGGAGGATCGCGGCGCCGACGATCGGATCGTCGTCGGCACGCAGCGCTGGCTCGCGCCGAGCTATCTGATGCTGCTGGAGATGGCGGTGCTGGGGTTCGGCTGGGCCGAGCTGCCGCGCTGGATGGTCGAGCACTTCGCGCGCGACCGGCTGTGCGAGCTTCGCTCGCGCGGCTGGCCGCGCCGCGTGCGGGTCGATGCGGTCTGGTCGCGCAACCGGCCGCTCGGCCCGGCCGGCGCGTGGCTGCTCGACGCGATGCTGGCCGCGTAGCGGCGCGCGGCACCGCGCCGGCGGCGGGCGTCGAGCGGCGCCGCGAAATCGGAGGTCAGAAGCCGCGCGACAGCACCGCGGCGCCGATCGTCACGACGCCGAGCACGAGATTGACGATGACGAGCAGGCGCACCGCGTTCACCGCGCGCGCGCCATCGGGCCAGTTCTGCGCCTGCACGGCGCGGCGGATGCGCGGGAACAGCGCGAAGCGGATGTGGCCGAAGATCAGCATCATCACGACGCCCAGCCCCGCCATCGCATGCAGCGTCCACGTCGCGTGCGCGCCGCCGAATGACATCAGCAGGAACCCGCCGGACAGCAGGATCACGATCACCGAGCCCGACACCCAGTTGAAGAAGCGGCCGAACACGCTCTCGATCAGCGGCAGCCGGAGCTGCGGCGTCAAGTCGGACAGCGCCGGGCGCAGGCAGAAATTCGCGAAAACCATCCCGCCCACCCACACGGCGACGGCCAGCAGGTGAAGAAACAGCGCGACGGCAACAGCGTGGGACATGGCGGCAATCCTGATAGGGGTTGGGTGCAACGAACAGCCGCGTCATACGCGGTCTCGAGCGACGTTCGACCGGCGGACCGCCGCTCGGTTCGGACCCCGCGCGGCATTTCACACTATTTTGCAAGTTCCGCGTGACGCCGCCACTGTCGCTTACCTGAATACGACGCGCAAAAGAACAGGCCGCACGCCCGCCGAAGCGGAGGTGCGGCCTGCGTGCCGGTCGAACCGGCGAGCGAATGCGGCGTCAGCCGAGCAGCGGACGCAGTTCGCTGACGACCTTGAGCTTCGTCTCCGGCGCACGGCCCTTGCGTGCGCGCTTGCCGATGTGCGGCGCGAGCCCCGCGTACGACAGCGTTTCGTCCTGCGCCTTGCCGCCGCGACCGGTGCCGATCAGCACGACGCCGGCCGGGTCGATCGCGAGCGCCTGCACGAGCGTTTCCTTGTCGTCGAGCGCCATCAGGATCACGCCGCGGCCGCCGCCGGACAGCGTCTTCATCTCGTCCATCCCGAACACCAGCAGCCGGCCGCCGCTCGACAGGCACGCGACCTGCGTCGCGTTCGGCAGCACGGGCATCGGCGCGAGCGGCACCGCGCCCATATCGATGGTCATGAACGCCTTGCCGGCCTTCACGCGGCTCACCATGTCGCCGACCTTCGCGAGGAAGCCGAATCCGTTGCTCGACGCGAGCAGCAGTTGCTGGTCGACCGGCGCCGCGTAGTAGTGCATCAGGTGCGAGCCCGATTCGAGCTCGATCAGCGACGTCACCGGCACGCCGTCGCCGCGGCCGCCCGGCAGCACCGACACGTCGACCGAGTACACGCGCCCGCTGCTGCCCCACGCGATCAGCCGGTCGGGCGTGCGGCACTGGAACGCCGCGTACAGGTGGTCGCCGGCCTTGAACGTGAAGCCGGCCGGGTCGAGCCCGTGCCCCTTCAGCGCGCGCACCCAGCCCTTCTGCGACACGACGACCGTCACCGGCTCGTCGACCACCTTCGCCTCGAACGTCGCGCGCTTTTCCTGCTGGATCAGCGTGCGGCGATCGTCGCCGTACTGCTTCGCGTCGGTCTCGATCTCCTTGATCATCAGCCGCTTCATCGCGCTTTCGTTCGCGAGCAGTTCCTCGAGCTTCGCCTTCTCGTCGCGCAGCGCCTCGAGTTCCTTCTCGATCTTGATCTTCTCGAGCCGCGCGAGCTGACGCAGCCGGATTTCAAGGATGTCTTCCGCCTGGCGATCGGTGAGGCCGAACGCGCTCATCAGCGCGGCCTTCGGCTCGTCCGCCTCGCGGATGATGCGAATCACCTCGTCGATGTTCAGGAAGACGATCATCCGCCCTTCGAGGATGTGGATGCGGTCGTCGACCTTCGCGAGACGATGGCGGCACCGGCGCGTCATCGTCAGCTGGCGGAACTTCACCCATTCGTCGAGGATCGTCAGCAGCCCCTTCTGGCCCGGCCGGCCGTCGGCGCCGATCATCACGAGGTTCAGCGTCGCGTTCGACTCGAGGCTCGTGTACGCGAGCAGCGTGTTCACGAATTCCGTCTGGTCGATCGTGCGCGACTTCGGCTCGAACACGAGCCGCACCGCCGCTTCCTTGCCGGACTCGTCGCGCACCGCGTCGAGCAGGTCGAGCATCGCCTTCTTCGTGTTGAGCTGTTCGGGCGTGAGCGTCTTCTTGCCGAGCTTGAGCTTCGGGTTGGTCAGCTCCTCGATTTCCTCGAGCACCTTCTGGCCCGACGTGCTCGGCGGCAGCTCGGTGACGACGAGTTGCCACTGGCCGCGCGCGAGCTCCTCGATCTTCCAGCGCGCGCGCACCTTCAGGCTGCCGCGGCCGGTTTCATAGGCCGCCGCGATCTCGGTGTCGCTCGAGATGATCTGGCCGCCGCCCGGGAAGTCCGGGCCGGGGATCAGGTTCATCAGCTCGCCGTGCGTGAGCTTCGGATTGCGGATCAATGCGACCGCCGCCGCCGCGACCTCGCGCAGGTTGTGCGACGGGATTTCGGTGGCGAGGCCGACCGCGATGCCCGAGGCGCCGTTCAGCAGCACGAACGGCATGCGGCTCGGCAGCGTCTTCGGTTCCTCGAACGAGCCGTCGTAGTTCGGCATGAAGTCGACCGTGCCCTGGTCGATCTCGTCGAGCAGCAGCTTCGAGATCGGCGTGAGCCGCGCTTCGGTGTATCGCATCGCCGCCGCGCCGTCGCCGTCGCGCGAGCCGAAGTTGCCCTGCCCGTCGATCAGCGGATAGCGCAGCGAGAAATCCTGCGCGAGACGCACGAGCGCGTCGTATGCCGACTGGTCGCCATGCGGGTGATATTTACCGAGCACGTCGCCGACCACGCGCGCCGACTTCACCGGCTTCGCGTCGGGGCCGAGGCCCATTTCGTTCATCGCGAACAGGATCCGGCGCTGCACCGGCTTCTGGCCGTCGCACACGTCGGGCAGCGCGCGGCTCTTCACGACGCTGACCGCGTAGCTGAGGTACGCCTGCTCCGCGTAATTGCCGAGCGTCAGCGCTTCGGCGTCCGGTGCGTCGGACCCGGCGAAGAGATCGGAAGTATTGTCGTCCATCTGAATTCCGTATTCGTAAGTGGCGTGAGGCCGGGCCGGGCGTCATGCCCGGCCGCGCGGGTTAGATGTCCGCTTCGACGTCGTTGCCCTTTTCCTCGAGCCAGCCGCGCCGCGCGGCTGCCTCGCCCTTGCCCATCAGCATCGTCATCCGCGCGACGGTCGCCTCGTAGTCGAGCTCGCCGAGCTTCACCGGCATCAGGCGGCGCGTGTCGGGGTTCATCGTCGTGTCCCACAGCTGCTCCGCGCTCATTTCGCCAAGCCCCTTGAAGCGGCTGATGCTCCATTGGGTTTCACGCACGCCGTCCTTGCGCAGCTTGTCGAGCGTCGCCTCGAGTTCGCCTTCGTCGAGCGCATAGAGCTTCTGCGCGGGCTTTTTGCCGCGCGCCGGCGCATCGACGCGGAACAGCGGCGGCCGCGCGACGTGCACGTGGCCGCGTTCGATCAGCTGCGGGAAGTGCTTGAAGAACAGCGTGAGCAGCAGCACCTGGATGTGCGAGCCGTCGACGTCCGCGTCCGACAGGATGCAGATCTTGCCGTAGCGCAGGTTCGACAGGTCGACGGTTTCGTCCGGGCTGTGCGGATCGACGCCGATCGCGACCGAGATGTCATGTACCTCGTTGTTCGCGAACAGGCGGTCGCGCTCGGCTTCCCAGGTATTCAGCACCTTGCCGCGCAGCGGCAGGATCGCCTGGTATTCCTTGTCGCGGCCCATCTTCGCGGAGCCGCCCGCCGAGTCGCCCTCGACGAGGAACAGTTCGTTGCGCGCGATATCTTCCGTCTCGCAATCGGTCAGCTTGCCCGGCAGCACCGCGACGCCCGAGCTCTTGCGCTTCTCGACCTTCTGGCCCGCGCGCGTGCGCGCCTGGGCCTGCTTGATCACGAGTTCGGCGAGCTTCTTGCCGTGTTCGACGTGCTGGTTCAGCCACAGCTCGAGCGCCGGCCGCGAGAACGACGACACGAGCTTCACAGCGTCGCGACTGTTCAGGCGTTCCTTGATCTGCCCCTGGAACTGCGGATCGAGCACCTTCGCGGACAGCACGAACGACACGCGCGCGAACACGTCTTCCGCGAGCAGCTTCACGCCCTTCGGCTGCAGGTTGTGCAGTTCGACGAAGCTTTTCACCGCCTGGTAGAGACCGTCGCGCAGGCCCGACTCGTGCGTGCCGCCGGCTGGTGTCGGGATCAGGTTCACGTACGACTCGCGCACGAGCGAACCTTCCTCGCTCCATGCGACGACCCATGACGCGCCCTCTCCTTCGGCGAAGGTTTCGTCGGTCGAACGCGCATCGGCGAAGCGCTCGCCCTCGAACAGCGGGATCAACAGCTCGCTGCCGTTCATCTCGTCGAGCAGGTAGCCGCGCAGGCCGTCCTCGTATTTCCACGTCTGGCGTTCGCCGGTCTTCTCGTTGACGAGCACGACCTCGACACCCGGCAGCAGCACGGCCTTCGAGCGCAGCAGGCGCTGCAGCTCGCCCAACGGCAGGTTCGGCGAATCGAAGTACTTCGGATTCGGCCACACCTGCACGCGCGTGCCGGACTTCTTCTCGCCGCGGCCCGCGCCTTGCGTCGCGAGCGGCTTCACGACATCGCCGTCGGCGAAGCCGAGTGCGGCGATCTTGCCGTCGCGCCAGACCGTCACGTCGAGGCGTGTCGCGAGTGCGTTCGTCACCGACACGCCGACGCCGTGCAGGCCGCCCGAGAACGTGTACGCGCCGCCGGCGGCCTTGTCGAACTTGCCGCCCGCGTGCAGGCGCGTGAACACGATCTCGACGACCGGCACGCCTTCCTCGGGGTGCATGCCGAACGGGATGCCGCGGCCGTCGTCCTCGACCGACACCGACTGATCGGTGTGCAGCGTGACGATGATCTGCTTGCCGTAGCCGCCGAGTGCCTCGTCGGACGCGTTGTCGATGACTTCCTGAATGATGTGCAGCGGATTTTCGGTACGGGTGTACATGCCGGGCCGCTGCTTGACCGGCTCGAGACCCTTGAGCACCTTGATCGATGCTTCGCTATAGGCCGCGCTGGGCTTCTTCGTTGACATAGGCGCTGAATTTCGTCATTCATCGGGACGTTGTCCACACCTGGTGTGGATAACGTCGTGGACAAAACGTTGAGTTCCGCAAAAAAGCGAATCGAAACAACGCTGTGCTTGGACTGCTTCGAAAGCGGGCGTGCGGCATGCGCTGCGCGACCCGGGACGCGCGGTATTTTACTGGTTCCACGTGGCGCGCCGTCGCAAGATCGTCGCGCGGTGCGTGCCGGCCATACGGCCGGCGCTACGACGCGCCGGCGTGCGACGCGCCGCGCGCCATGCGTCAGACCGGTTTGCGCTTCGCCTCGAGCGTCTCCCACCGCTCGAGCGCGGCGAGCAGTTCGTCGTCGATCGCCGCGAACCGTTCGGTCAGGCGCGTGCCTTCCTGCGGATCCTTCGCGAAGATCGCGCCGTCCTCGAGCTGCGCGTTGATCGTCTTCTGTTCTTCCTCGAGCGCCGCGATCTTCTGCGGCAGCGCATCGAGTTCGCGCTGCTCGTTGAACGACAGCTTGACCGTGCGCTGCGCGTTGCGGCCGGCCGCGCTTTTCGCCGGATCTTCCTTGACCGGCGCCGCTTCCTTCACCGCGCGCTTCACCGCTTCCTGCTGCGCGAGCTGCTGCGAACGCTCGCTCTGGATCTGCCAGTCGGTGAAGCCGCCAACGTATTCGCGCCACTTGCCGTCGCCCTCGGCCGCGATCACCGACGTCACGACGTTGTCGAGGAACGCGCGATCATGGCTGACGAGCAGCACCGTGCCGTCATAGTCGGCCAGCAGCTCTTCCAGCAATTCGAGCGTCGGGATGTCGAGGTCGTTGGTCGGTTCGTCCAGCACCAGCACGTTGGCCGGACGCGCGAACAGGCGCGCGAGCAGCAGCCGGTTACGCTCGCCGCCCGACAGCGACTTCACCGGCGAGCGCGCGCGTTCCGGCGCGAACAGGAAGTCGCCGAGATAGCTCATCACGTGCTTGCGCACGCCACCGATCTCCACCCATTCGCTACCCGGGCTGATCGTATCGGCCAGGCTCTTTTCCTGGTCGAGCTGCGCGCGCATCTGGTCGAAATACGCGACCTGCAGGTTCGTGCCCGTGCGCACCGTGCCCGTGTCGGGCTTCAACTCGCCGAGGATCAGCTTGAGCAGCGTGGTTTTACCCGCGCCGTTCGGGCCGACGAAACCGATCTTGTCGCCGCGCATGACCGACGTCGAGAACGTGTCGACGACCGTACGATCGCCGTAGCGCTTCGTCACGTCCGTCAGTTCCGCGACGATCTTGCCCGACTTCTCGCCCTGTGCGACGTCGAGCTTCACGTTACCCTGCGAATTGCGGCGCTCCGCGCGGTCGTTGCGCATCTGCACGAGCCGCGCGATGCGCCCGACGCTGCGCGTACGGCGCGCCTCGACGCCCTTGCGGATCCACACTTCTTCCTGCGCGAGCAGCTTGTCGAACTTCTCGTTTTCCACGCGCTCGACTTCGAGCTGCTGCGCCTTGCGCGTCTGGTACGCGGAGAAATTGCCCGGATACGACAGCAGCCCGCCGCGATCGAGCTCGACGATGCGTGTCGCGACGCGGTCGAGAAACGCGCGATCGTGGGTGATGAACAGCAGGCCCGCACGCTGCGAGACCAGCAGTTCTTCCAGCCAGCGGATGCCGTCGAAATCGAGGTGGTTGGTCGGTTCGTCGAGCAGCAGCACGTCGGGCTGCAGCACCAGCGCGCGCGCTAGCGCGACGCGCTTCTGCATCCCGCCCGACAGCGCGTCGACGCTGGCGTCGCCGTCCGTCAGGCCGATCTGCGCGAGCGTCATCGACACCCGCGTGCGCCAGTTCCACGCGTCGTGCATGTCGAGCGACGACTGCAGCACGTTCATCCGCGCGAGCAGCGCATCGTGCTCGGCGCCTTCGGGTGTCTCGGCGAGGCGGTGCGCGATCGAATCGTATTCTTCGAGCACTTCGCGCGTGTGCGTGAGCCCCGATGCCACGGCCTCGAACACCGTCGCGCCGGGTTCGAATTCGGGCTCCTGCGGCACGTAGACGGTCACGAGCTCCTGCTGGCGCGTGATCAGCCCGTCATCGGGCTTCGCGAGCCCGGCGACGATCTTCAGCAGGGACGACTTGCCCGCGCCGTTGCGGCCGATCAGGCCGACGCGTTCGCCGGCCTCCAGCGAGAAGTCCGCGTGATCGAGCAACGCGACGTGACCGAACGCGAGTTGCGCGCCGGTAATGGAATAAAGCGACATGGGGAGACGGCGAAGAGAGAAATCGGAAGCGCCCATTGTACCGGTGGCGGAGGCCTGCGCCGGGATGGCCGGACGGACTATGCCGGTGCGCGGTGCTTTTCGTGCTGTGACTGCATGCGACGTGCGCTTGGCGGACGGCGCCGGCATGGCGCGCTTCGCCGCCGCGCAGGGCCGGCACGGCGGGCATCCGGCCGCGGCTTCCCGGCCGGGCGCCCGCACGCGGGAGGTGCGATTACTTCACGTTGACCGTGATCGTCGAGCTCAGCTCGGGACCGTATGAGCGATGTGCGCCGTCACCGAGCTGCAGCGTCAGCGTGTGCTTGCCGGGCGGCAGCTTCACGTCGGTTTCGGTCTGGGCCTTGCCGAAGTGCAGCGAATGGTCGGAGGCGGGAATCACGTCGCCCTTGGGCACCGGCTTGCCGTCGATCAGCAGGTGATGGTGGCCCGTGTCCGGCGTCATGTCGCCGGCCGGCCTGAGCGCCATCCCTTCGAGGCCGAACTGCACGTGCACGGGGCTCGACACCGTCGCGCCATCCTTCGGCTCGACGAAGAACACGCGCGCCTCGGCACGCGCGAGCGTCGACACGGCCAGTGCCGCGACACATACCGCACCCGCGATCCATTTTTTGTTGAGCATCGTTTCCTCCTTCAGATTGAAAGGCTCACGAAGCATACACTGCGTGCCCGGCCGGTGCGATGGCGGCCGTTGTTCGCGATGCGTACGTTTAAAAGGACGTTGCGCAGGTGTTCGGCGAAATTCCGGTACTATTGCGGCTTTCGTCCGTTGGCCGCGCCGCGGACGGCATGACCGACTTTCATCATCCCGAACGCCCTATGAGCGAAGTAATCGAATACCAGAGCTGGGTCTGCCTGATTTGCGGGTGGGTCTACAACGAAGCGGAAGGGCTGCCCGACGAGGGCATTCCCGCCGGCACCCGTTTCGCCGACATTCCCGCCGACTGGCGGTGCCCGCTGTGCGACGTGGGCAAGGAAGATTTCGTCGTCGTCGATTTCTGATTCTGGTTTTTGGACGCACTGAGCACGCGCGCGGCGCATCGGCACGCATTCCGTCCGCCGATGCGCCGCGCGTTTGCTATACTCTGCGCGCTGTCCACATCGCCGTCCCGGTCGCGTTTTCTGCACGCGATATCGCGGACCCGGCTCTCCCCGTAGTTCAATGGATAGAACAAGCGCCTCCTAAGCGCTAGATACAGGTTCGATTCCTGTCGGGGGGACCAGAGATCCCCCAAAGTTTCACCAGCTTCGCCACATAAACCCCGTCACACTTGGCTGTGCGGGGTTTTTTGTTGCAAACTTCCACCAGCGACCACCAGTGGAAACAACCCCCGACTTGGGGTTCTTTTGGGGGCTTCGCAAAACACCCCCTTCAGACAACCCCCGAGGCACCAGCACATGGCGCTCACCGACCTCAAGGTCCGCACAGCAAAGCCCGCAGAGAAGCAGCAGAAGCTCTATGACGGCGGCGGACTACTGCTCCTGATCACACCGGCCGGCGGGAAACGTTGGATTTTCAAATACCGCATCGACGGCAAAGAAAAGAGCCTAGCGCTCGGCACATATCCGGACGTATCGCTCGCTGATGCGCGCGGTCGACGTGATAACGCGCGCGAAAAGCTTGCCGCAGGCCTTGATCCAAGCGAAGCCAAGAAAGCTGACAAGCGGGCTGCGCAGTTGGCCGCTGCCAGCTCGTTCGAACTCGTCGCGCGCGAATGGTTTGAGACTCAACGCGGTGGATGGTCCGCGGTGTATGCAGGCAAGGTCATCAACTGCCTCGAAGTCGACGTATTTCCTCGACTCGGTGCCCGCCCTATCGCGAGCATCGATGCCCCCGAACTGCTGGCAATCATCCGCACCGTCGAATCACGGGGCGTTCGCGAAACGGCCAAGCGGGTACTTCAGCGATCGCGCGCAGTGTTTCAGTACGGCATCATGACCGGACGCTGCGCTCGCAATCCGGCGGCCGACATCGACGCCGAAACCGTTTTGAAGAAAAGCACTGGCGTCCAGCATATGGCGCGAGTGAAAGCGACCGAGATCCCGCAGCTCATGCGCGACATTGACGAATACTCGGGCGACTTGGTCACCCGGCTCGCCTTGCGGTTCATGGCCTTGACGTTCGTGCGGACAAAGGAAATGATCCAGGCGGAGTGGCCAGAGATCGATGTCGACGTCGGGGAATGGCGGGTGCCGGCGGAACGCATGAAAATGCGCGATCCTCACATTGTGCCCCTTTCGCAGCAGGCGCTCGATGTGCTGGCCCGGCTCCGCGAAATCAACGGCCAGCAACGCTTTGTTTTCTACAGCGTGCAAGGTCGAAGCCACATTTCGAATAACACGATGCTATATGCACTGTATCGAATGGGCTACAAGTCACGCATGACCGGGCACGGCTTCCGCGGCCTTGCTGCAACAGCACTGCGTGAACTGGGATACAGCCGCGACGTCGTCGAGCGCCAGATGGCGCACGCGGAACGCAACCAGGTCACTGCCGCCTACGTTCACGCCGAGTATTTGCCTGAGCGCCGCAAGATGATGCAGCACTGGGGTGACCATCTCGAAAATCTGAAATCCGATACCTTGGTTGTTCCGATTGCTGCCACTAATCGATAAATCAATGTCATGAAGCCGGCTCGCATAACAGAATCGCGTGAGATCGATCCCAGTTACTGGGCCGAGTGCCATTTCCCTACGGTGATTGCCGCTCACTTGGCCGAATGTTGCCACAATGCTACCCCTCGCTCACTTCGCGTGATTGAACGCGGTCGCCGCTTTCGCTCGTTCTGGGAGGCCCACCCCGAAGAGGACGATCAACTCAGGAGACGGTGGAGAACTCTCGAGAAATTTTCCGTCTCTGAAGAGCAACTTCTGGCACTTTTCCTGGTGCTGCCAGATACGGCGCAGCGCAATCCATTCCCACTTTTAACCGGCGTCCGAAAGCATGGCACCAAAGACATTTCGGTTAAATATGAACGTAAGCGCTACCACGAACTCGCGGGTCAGGTCCACGAGATTCGCACTTTTCTCTTCTCCGGTGGCGCCAACAACTTTCGTAACCTATTAAGTGACGCAAGCGCAACCGGCGGGGAGGCAGCCAAAGAAGCACAAGCATTCCAGGCATCTAATAGCACTCTCCGTGCGGCGCTGTTTCATTTAGAGAAGCTGCTGACGCTTGCAGATCCCGCAGCAAAATATCCATACGGACAACCAGATAGCCATGACGCAGCGACGCAAGCCTACGTTGCAGTTCTCGCATCACTAAACTCTCGCTTGACAGCGCCCCAGCACGCTGCAATTGCGTATATCGCCCAAATCAACAATCCGCTCACCGAAGTCACCAACACTGCGCTAGGCGCTGCATGGAAGAAGCGACGCGCTAACTAAAACGTCCGAAAATAATTTACTTTAGTTCGCGCTTTGACTGGCCTCCTCCTAAGATATGACAATAATCGGGAACCATGTTCAACAACCTTTTGCGAGGTTACAACATGGTTGCCAAAGCACCGTCACTTCCACCCAATGCCGGCCCGCTAAACCCGGCACCCCAAGGGCTCCCGCTCGACGGTTACTCCCGTTGGGCGGATCTGAGTCGCTTGGTCCCGCTCTCTCGAGAATCCATTCGTCTGCGTGAGAACGCCGGCCGCTTCCCGCGTCGCGTTCAACTAGGTTCGCAGCGTTGCATTGCATGGCCGAATCGCGAAATTCACCGCTGGCTCGCCGACCCGTCGAACTACCGGGTGGAGGGCTGAGCAATGCAAAAAGAAAACGCCCGACCCAGCAAAGCCGAATCGAGCGCCGTCGAACAGCGCCAGCTTACCGCACTCACCCTCCAGCAGTCACGCGGTGAATCGCGCGTCGATAGCCGAGTGCTGGCAGAACACCTCGGCAACTCTCACAAGCATGTCCGCGAATTGCTCGAGGACTATAGCGGCGATTTTGAGGCACTGGGGGTTCTGCGGTTTGAAACCGCTAAACCCCTCCCGGGATCGGTCGGCGGCCGGCCGGAGCGCTTCGCGTTGCTGAATGAAGACCAGTGCTACTTGCTCTTGTCCTATAGCCGCAACACCGACCGCGTACGCGCGCTGAAACTGCGTCTGGTCATCGCGTTCCGTGACGCTCGCAGCCGCCAAGCGCTCCATGACGGCGTGTACCTGCCGAGCTATCACGCACTGCACGACGAAGTGGCAGAGATGGCCCGACGCGCGCACGAGG
The DNA here is from genome assembly GCF_046534765.1 of Burkholderia sp. SIMBA_062. Classification (NCBI taxonomy): domain Bacteria; kingdom Pseudomonadati; phylum Pseudomonadota; class Betaproteobacteria; order Burkholderiales; family Burkholderiaceae; genus Burkholderia; species Burkholderia sp. SIMBA_062. The sequence goes on along the minus strand of NZ_JAWRYD010000010.1, from coordinate 89,480 downwards.
CCGGGAGCATGGCCGGCGATGAGGTGTTCCACTGCAACGTCAACAAGCTCGCCAACAAGGTTTGCGGCTTGCGGGCCGGCGAGCGTCGATCGTTGAATCCGACCCAGAGGGCAATCCTGACGGCCACGCAGGAGGTGATCCGCGCATCGTTGCAGCGTTCGATGGGCGCCGGCGACGATCACCGTGGTGCCTACCGCGCAGCCAAGCAGGCTGCGGAGGAATACGCCTCTATGGCTGGCCGTCTGCTCGGGGGCGCGCAATGAGCCACTCCACCGAATTCCTCGACCTCCGCCGCTCTGATTCGGAGCGCCTCCGCGTATCCGTGGGTGAGTACCGCGGCCGCGTTCTCGTTGATCTCCGGATCTGGTTCGCAACCGAAAGCGGCGAATGGAAGCCTGGCCGTGCTGGCGTCTCACTGCGCCCCGACCAGGTAGGTGAAGTAATGCAGGCGCTGCACCTCGCGGCACAGGCAGCCGATTCGGCAGCAATGAACTAGCGTTCTCAGCGGGCGGCGCATTCGATTGACAAATAGACCTTAAGGGTCTAAATTGAGCCGCATTGGGTAACGCACCGCGTAGCCCGCTACCTCCGAAAGGAATGAAATGAAAAACATCATCGCATTCGCGCGGACGACGCGCGACCAAATCTATGACCCTCAAATATTTCCCGCCGACGCCGGAAGACCTGCGTGCGCTGAAAGCGGAGCTCGGATTTACTGGCGAGCAGATGGCTCAAATGTTCGGATTGGCCGGAAACAGTCAGTGGAGAAAGTACACGGGAGGAGTCGAGCCGAGACCAATGTCGTTGCCGATGCTGTTTCTAGCGCTCGCGCTGCAGAACCGATCCGCGACTGTCGACCAAGTACTCGAGATGTGCCGAAAGGTCGGCGCGACGATCGACCTGGACAGCGAGTGACCGCCGGCGGCACGTTCACTGCCGCGACCCCGAACACCCTCACACGGTCGGCTGACCCATTCGACCTTATCCCGAGCGCCTGGCGCACCGGTCGGCAAGCAAAACCGACGCTCACTGTCAGCGCGGATCTGTTTGCGATTGCCGGCACCCGTGCCGCTGAAAACTGGTTGGCGGTTCGCCCGACCTCACGCCCGAACCAATGGTGTCGGTCGACGTTCGACAATCTCGTCGCCGGCCTCGGCCGCATCCCCTCCTACGCAGATTGCCTCGTGGCTTTCGAACGCTCGTTCAAGCGTCGCATCGAAGCTGCCTCCCACGCCGACCGTAAAGCTCCGGGGGTGCGCGCATGACCTCGTCAATTCTCGAAATTGTGCGCGCATCGCTGCGCGATTCGGCGGCCGTCGAACAGGCGCATGCCGCCGGCCTGCAATTTCCCCTCTTCGTTCGTGCTGGGTCTCGAGCAGCTGAGCTTTGGCTCGGACAGTCAGCGCGGAGCATGGCCGATTTCCGCGATCACCGCTTCGCGTATCTGTTGGACGGCCTGGCGCCGGCACCGTCCGACGAGGATCGCCGGACGGCCTTCAACGCCGCATTCGCGCGTCGCATTGCTACAGCAATCGTTCATGGAGAGGTGTCGCATGGCTAAGATCGCTCTCAATAACCAAACGCTCGACATCATTGCCGGCAAGCTCCAACAGCTAGAAGCACTGTTCGAATCCATCCAGGATGAGGTTACGGGTTCGCACTTTCGCGCATGCGTGCTGTGCGACATCGGGCACGACATCGTCGAGCGCGTCGGTTGCGAGCTCAACGAGCTGCGCGGCACTTTGCAGTCGGAGGTTCACCATGTCTAAGAGACAGCCTGATGCAGCGGGGATGCTCGCCTTCTTTTGGGACCACTTCGATGCGGCCGCAGCATCCGATGAGGATCTGGAGTATTTGTCCGTGGCAACCGACGAGGCAGCGAGCGCCGCATTCAAACTCAGCACTCTCATCTCGGGTATCGGTTGCCTGATTGACGAAGACCGGGGCCCCGAAGACGCGCCGGAGTGCGGCGCTCTTCAAGACGCACGTCAGACGACGCTGCTTTACCACATCGCCGACGAAGTCGAGACGATAGCGCGCCTTGCCCGCATTGGCAGCGAATCGGAGGGACGATTGCGCTCTCGCCTGAAGGAGAGGCTCACAGTGGGGAGATCTCGTCGTACGCATACCCCTGAGCAGTCCTCAACGCTCGAGGAGGTTTAATGAGCGTTTATGCAGAAGAAGAACGCATCCGCGCAGCATTGAGCCACGTGCCGGCGGATGACCGCGATACGTGGGTCCAGATGGGTATGGCTATCAAGGCCGAGCTCGGCGAAGCCGGATTCGAATTCTGGGACGACTGGTCACGTTCGGCGTCGAGCTACAGCGAGGCCGATGCGAAATCGGTCTGGAAATCGTTTCGCTCAGGCGGCATCACGATCGCCAGTCTGTTCAAGCAAGCGATCGAGCATGGCTACCGTGAAAGCGAGCCCACGACCGCGCTGTCGACCGACGAGCGCGAACGCCGCCGAATTGAACGCGATCGCGAAGCGGCTACCGCAGCCGAGATCCGCAAGCACACTCAGGCAGAGGCGGCCGCCAAGGCACGCAACCTCTGGGAGAGAGCCGGGACCGTTCGCGCGGATCACGCCTACGTACGCGCGAAGCGGATCAAGCCCTACGGAGCGAAGCAACTGCGCGACCAGCTCGTCGTCAAGCTGCAGGACATTGATGGCGGGCACCACTCCGCGCAATACATCCAGCCGGATGGTCAGAAAACGTTCCAGACAGATGGCCGAATCAGCGGTTGCTTCGTCGCGGTCAGTGCCGGAGTCAAGCCGAATGGCAAGACACCGCTGCTGATCTGCGAGGGCTACGCGACGGCATGTTCACTTCACGAAGCAACGGGTTATCCCGTCGCTGCGGCTATGAATGCCGGCAACCTTCCGAACGTCGCGCGCGCCTGGCGCCAAAAGCATTCTGAGCTGCGTATTGTGCTCTGTGCGGACGACGACACGGAAACGGCCGGTAATCCGGGCATGAGCAAGGCAACCGAGGCAGCGCGCGCGGTCGGTGCTTTTCTGGCGGTGCCTGACTTCGGTAAAGACCGCCCTAGACACGCATCGGATTTCAATGACCTGCACTGCCTCGCCGGGCTCGAGGCGGTGCGACGCTGCGTCGACGCGGCAACTGCGCCGGAAGATGCCGCCGCCCCGAAGAAGCGCACTGCGCCGACCGTCAACCTGTCCTGCGCGGCCGACATTGTGCCGGAGCCGATTCACTGGCTCTGGCCTGGTTGGCTGCCTGCCGGCAAGCTCTCAATCCTCGCCGGGCAACCTGGGTGCGGAAAGACGACCATCGCCATTTCGCTGTCGTCTGCCATCTCCAACGGCGCAGAGTGGCCGGACGGTACACGCTGCAAAGCGCCGGGGAACGTTTTGATCTGGACCGGAGAAGACGGGCTCGCCGATACGCTCGTCCCTCGCCTCATGGCTGCCGGCGCTGATCTCAGGCGCGTTTTCTTCGTGGAGTCGATCACGAATGAGGCGGGCGGGCTCCAGCCATTCGATCCAAGCCGCGATGTTCCCATTCTGGCCGAGCGCGTCGAGCAGATTGGCGGTGCGAGCATGCTTGTCGTCGATCCGATCATCAGTGTGGTGAACGGCGACTCTCACAAGTCCGGCGACGTTCGGAAATCGCTTCAGCCGCTGATCGACCTCGGGGCTGCCCACGGCTGCGCAATCCTCGGTATCACGCACTTCTCGAAGGGCTCGAAGGGCTCATCGCCGACCGAGCGCATTCTTGGCTCGCAGGCGTTCGGCGCCGCTGCGCGGATGATTCTTGTGGCCGGCAAGGATGACGCGTCCGACCGCCGGATCTTCGCCAAGTCGAAATGCAATATCGCCGGCGATTCCGGGGGGTTCGAGTATGCGATCGAAACGCTCGACGCTCAGGACGGTCTCGCATCAAGCCGAATCGCATGGGGCGAACCTCTCGATGGCTCGGCGCGCGAGATCCTCCGCGAACTGGAGGCCGATGACCTGGACACCGACGAGCAGAGCGAGCGCGAATCGAAGTTCGAGCGTGCTCGTTGCATGCTCTATGAGTGGCTGACGCCTTTCATGAGCACCAAGGAGATGAAAGCGGCAGCCCAGGCCGAGGGCGTAAGCTGGCGCATGGTGGAGGCCGCCAAGGCCGCCGAGGTGAAGGCCGGCAACAAAATCCGAGCCGTGAAGCATGGTAAGGATTGGGGATGGATTTGGGATAATCACGACGCCAAGTACGGCGATTCAACTCCGCACTCGCAGATCGTCTCAAGTCCGCAAGGAATTCAAGTCCGCAAAGGCGATTGCGGAGTTGAATCCTTTATCCAGCAAGGCTCAGAAGCCAAGTCCGCAAGTCCGCAGTCGGTTGGCGGGGTTGCCGGCATTGCCCCCACATGTCCGCAATCCCCCGTCAACTCCGTACACTCAGGAAATCATTGCGGAGTTGCGGACTTGACGGCAAACCCTTACCCATCAAGGGAATCAACTCCGCAGTCAAGTCCGCGGCCCGTCTCAGACTGCGGACTTGACGGTGATGTCGCGGCGGCAGCCGAACTGGAGGACGACGTATGAGCATTGTTGCGATTTTGAGCAAAGCCAGATCGCTGGGCATACGGCTGAGCGTCGCGGGAGACGTTGTGAAAATGAAGGGGCCGCCCGATGCGATCGCAGCAATCAAGCCGGAGATCGCTGCGCGCAAGCCGGAAATCATGGCGTACTTGCTCGCTGGGACAGACGGTTGTCAGCAAATACCGGCCGACTGCATTGGTGCACTGCGCTCTTCGGATGGTGGCCTGTATTTGCCGTGGATGCCGGTCCTCGGGCCAGAGCAGCTGCAATTGATGCAGCGGGAGCTATTCGACGTCGTCGACGAGCTCGCGCGGCTTGAGCGCTGGCCCGACGATGATTACGACATCATCATTGGGGCTATCGAGCGCCAACCTCCCTCGACGTTGCGCCCGGATCTTGCACACTTCCGTGAGCGGCTTCGGGTTGCTCGACTCGAAGCGGAAGCTAGGCAGACAGCGAACCGGCGAGCATGGAAGTTCGACAGATAATCCACTGATTGCTCGTTCATTCGGCGAGCCGGCCCCGCGCCGGCAAAATCCGATTTTCGATTTGAGGTACTCGTGCACTTCTACACGCGCACGGAATCTGCCGCGGCAATTGCTGCGGAGCTCTATCCTGCGGCAGAGCACCACTCGACGCGACACACGACCAGGGGGGAAATGATGATCGATGGATTAGTAAGTGGCCGCCTCTACGGCGAAGCCCAGATCGGAACAGGACAGAATGGAAAACGATTCGTGACATGCAAGGTGCGCGCGACTGCTGGCGACGGTGAAACGCTTTTTGTGAACGTAATCGCATTCAACGACGACGTACAGACTGAGCTTCTGGCTCTCGGAGACGCAGATAGCGTATCGCTCTCAGGCGCGCTCACGCCGAAGGTTTGGACTGACAAGAATGGCCTGGTGAAGCCGGCACTCGATATGGTCGCTCACGGGCTTTTGACGGCGTACCACGTGCAGCACAAGCGGAAGGCCATTCGGTCGCCCACGTCAGACGGGCACGCGGCGGTCGGCACGGACGACGACCTTTGAGGGAAAAATGAATTTCTACACGCTCAAGGAGGCCGCCACGGAGATCGCGGCGGCGCTCTATCCTGCCGATGCTGACGACGACAGCAACGATCCGCGTGGCGATGTCCAGCTGCGCTACGTCGCCGCACTTCAGAACGCAGTCTGCGAAAACGAGATCGTCTATCGCGAGCCGGATGGCAGGCTGCCTATCAGGCAAGAGGGAATCGCCGCTTTTATGACCTCTCACTGGTGCGTCGTCAGCGTTGCAGATCTCAACGCATGGTTGCAGTTGAAGGGTGTCGGCATTCAGTTGCCGTCCGTCCCGAACGATTCAGACATCTCGGATGCATCAAGTGACGCGGCCCCGGGGAGCGACGGGGCCGAATCCGAATGGCCGACGAGCGCCCAATTGGCCGATGCCCTCGGCCCCTATCTGGTAGCTGGTCGCGACGGCGAATGGCTGAAGCGTCGGTTGAACGATGCAGATCGATATGCTGAGCTTGTGAAATTCAGGCGGAAAGAAGGAAAAAGGCCTGTCGCCAGATGGAACGTCGGCGGTGTGACCGTCTACCTGCGCTCGCTAAATGAGTTGACCTGGAAGGGCGCAAAGGCTGCGCTAGAAAAGCACTATCCCGATTCGCTGCCCGTGCTCGACGGTCTCGGGCAGAGCGAGGATATTGCGCCTGAACAATGGTTCCCCATCCCTCGTGATTAACCGCAGCGCTCACCCTCCCCTGCATTACACACTGCGGTGGCCATACGGTCACCGTACGGTCGCGCTGATCGACCACCGCAACTAGAGTGTCCTCAACATCTTGCGACCGCCTCACGCGGGCGCCCAGACCGAGAGGACTCTATGCCACGCCCCCACCAGTCCGGTACCGCCGCCCAGGCGACGCCCAATCTGAGCATCGACGCTGAGACGATCAGCAATCTGCGCGAGCTACTCGACCAACGCAAGAAACTCGACGACGCGGTCAATGCTGCCCCGTCGGAAATCAAATCCCTCGAGGACGAGCTCTCGAATCTTCGCCAACAAATGGCATCCCTCGAGGCGGACATCGTGCTCGTCGACGAGGCCCAATTGTCGGCGAAGCAGAAGCAGATCAAGGCGCTGGATATGGCCGTCGCAGAGAAGGATCTCGCAGTACGTCGCGCAAAGGCGCGTCTCGACGCGCTCGAATCCCGTGCGCCGGATCTCGACGAAAAAATCGAAATTGCCATTGGCTTCGTCCGAGTCGAGACCAATATCGTGTCGCAATCGCTGCGATCCGACATCGCGGAAGAGCTCCGCGGAAAGCTGCACGAGCTGCAACTCGTCTACGCCAAGGTTCGTGCGCTGCACGGCCTCGTACGGGACGACCGAACGGGAGACTTCCTGCGGAGCGCGCTCATCCCGGACCTCGACCAATGCATGCGCATCATTACGAGAAACGGGACTTACGAAGCGTCTCCCAATTTGCTGGACACCCGGAACGACGACACCGCAGCGGTAGAGGCGCAAATCTCTGAAGCAATGCGACCCATCACGGAAGTGTTGACGCTCGCGCGAAAGCACCGCCCATACGTGCCGCTCGCCAAGCGCCCCGCCCCGTATGTCCGCAAGGGTGCGTGGGACGGCCCCGGCGGCCGCGTCGATCGATCGGAGGAGCCAGAGGAACCGCCGGTGCGCATGAAGACGATCGAAGAGGCACTCGCCGAGCCGTATGAAATCAAGGGCGATTCCAGCGGTTTCCGGACGTGGAAGCAAGCTCAAGAAATGAATATGGCGAAGGCGATGGAAGAAACCCATCAGTTTGCTGAGAAGCATGGATTGAGCGATGAGCAAAGCGGCCTCTAATTCGATTTCCGACGCGCGGAAGGAAGCGATGAACAAGAAGATCTCGTCGCATCCCAACACCTATGTGATCACCGAGAACAGACGCAAAGGTCTTGTCACGGTCAGAACAGCAAGCGGGGTCCACATAGTGACCATGCGAAGAAGCGCCGCAATCCGAGATGGGCTGATTGACGCCGATAGCAGTCCCCCACGAAACAGCCGTCGGCGCTGAGTGCGAAGCCCCAGCCGGCGGTGGGTAAAAACACCGGCAACTGCTGACGTTCATGGAAGCGGGCACCCTTCCGGGCCTTTCGGCCGGCCAACCCCGCGGCGGCCGGCAGTACTTCACTTAACGTGCCCTGAGATTTGGAGGTTCAATGACGACGGGTGTTGGCAAACAGCTCAAAGATTTCGACCCAGCGGCGGCCGCATCGGATTCAGACATTCTTTTCGCGGCGCAGGCTGGCCTCGAGAAGAAGATGACTGCCGCGCAGCTGGCGGTTTACATGCAGGGCAAGGTCATCCAGAACAAGAACGTTGAGACGTTCCTTGCGGGTGATGGCGTGACGCCCGGCACGTTTCTTCCTGGCGGCGCGTCGATCACTCTGGCGAACGGCTATGGGTCGATCAACAACATTGATGTCTTCGCCGACGGGGCGCCGCAGCTCGACTGCACGCTGACCGGGAATGTGCTCGGTTTTCCGAATGGAGGCATCCCGAACGTTGCGAAGATCACCGTCAAGGGCGCGCTGACGGTGCCAGTGGGTGCTATCGGCACCGGAGCGGTGGGTGATGCGCAGCTCGAAAACGGATCGCGCATCTTCTATATCAACAAGAACACGCAACTCACACCGGACTACTACGAATGCATTGCGGATTGGAACGGCGTAGTAGGGACCGATAACACGCTCAATTTGCAGCGGCTCGTCAATGACATTGCTGCGATCGGAGGCGGTGAGATCGACCTCGGGAACAATGGCTTTTTCGCATTCAAGAATTTGATTGTCCCGGACGGCGTACGCATCTACGGGCGGGGTCGCTATAGATCCGGCCTGGTCACAACGAACGTGTCTGGTGGCGGCACCGCGAATGGCGGCGTCATCCAGTTGGGCAATTCGTCGATGCTCCGAGGGCTTTCGCTGACGGCCGCGACACCCATGACCGGCGGCATCCTGGTACTCCTGCTCGGCAATCTGGCGGAGGTCAGCGATTACCAGATGACGAACTACTACACCGGCGTACAGGCCGGGAGCGCCGCACTGGAAGTGATCAATGCCCGCGTGGCGGAAGGCAACATGTTCTCCCCATCGCTGGTATCGGGTGGCAATGCAATCATCGGCGCGAACTTCGGCAATCTCGTCGTAGAGGGTGTCGTTGGTAGCGGCCCAGCCAGTGGACCCCAGCCGTATTCGGGCCTTCGATTGTTGAATGGCGATACTGCCTTCATCAAGGCTGTCAACATGACCCGCCATGGCGCGGGCCTGTTGATGAATCCCTCCTCCGCCCAGAATTTGTATTCCTGCGTTTTCTCAGACAGCGATTTCGATAGTGCGGTCGGTCAATCTTCTGCGCAGATCGCTCCGCTTGGCGGGGCAGTCTGGGGAGCCAAGTTCAACAACGTCTGGTTCGGACTGTCGACTCAGGACGGGCTGCTGATCTCTGGCGCCGGCGGAGGCACCGTCGACGGCGTAGGGCTCTCGAACTGTGAATTTCCCGGTAATGGCGGATGCGGCCTGAATGTCTCGGGAGCCAACGTTTCCAACGTGATCGTCAACGGCGGATGGGCGACGGGAAATACCCAGGACGGCTATCGCTTCGCGAATGGTACGTCGCACTTCCAGTTGAACGGTGTTACGGGAGGCCCCTGCTCGGGTCGCGGCCCCAACGGTGGCTATGGATGCCAGGTCGTGACCGGTGCCAGTAACGCGTACGTGATCGCCAATAGTCTTTTCGCTGGCAACTCCACCGGAGCGCTGCTCGACAACGGAACAGGCAGTTCCAAGTTCGTCAACAACAACCTTCTTTCGTGACTCTCACCATGAAACGTCTCCTCATCGCGCTCATCGCTAGCGCAATCTCGGTCGCGTCTGGCGCAGCGACGTATGTTCCAGTCACTCTGCTGAATCCGGCTGGCTCGACTGCAGGTCAGGCCATCATTTCGAATGGCCCGTCGAGTGGTCCGGCCTGGTCCTCGATCGTCGATTCGGTTGTGGCCGGCTCCGGGGTCGCTGTCAGCGGCGCCACCGGCAACGTCACCGTATCGGTTGCGACGAATGGTGTTGCGCTCGGCCAGATCGCGCAGCAGGCCGCGAACTCCGTGCTCGCAAATGCGACGAGCTCGACCGGCAACGTGACCGCATTCACGATGCCGAGCTGCAGCAGCTCGGCAAACGCGCTGCAATGGGCGAGCGGAAGCGGATTTGCATGCAACTCGAGCATCAATGCGGCGAGCCTCGGTGGCACCGCGGCCGCATCCTATGCTCTGCTCGCCTCGCCGTCGCTCACGGGCACGCCGACGGCGCCGACTGCGACCACCGGCACGAATACGACTCAGCTCGCGACGACGGCGTTCGTCAACAGCTCGATCACGGCGGCAACCGGACGCCTGCTGAACATTCAAGTGTTCAGCTCAAGTGGCCCCTATACGCCGACTGTAGGAACTACCCATGCCCTGGTTCGGGTGCAAGCGCCGGGCGGCGGATCGGGCGGCACATCAACCACGACGTCGTCGACCATCAGCATCAGTGCATCCGGTTCTGCCGGCTCGTTCGCGGAAGTGTGGTGGAGCTCTCCGACATCTCAGACCGTAACCATTGGCTCCGCCGGAACCGCTGGTGCGACTGCGGGTGCAGGCGGCACCGGCGGCGCCACTAGCGTCGGATCGATCGTTTCGTGTCCGGGCGGCATTGGTGGCAGCGCGGGTGCAGCCAGCACACCACCGTTTGTGGTTGCGCCCGCAGCGTCGCCCTCTGCCTGCACGATTTCCGGGGCCACTGCAATTCTCTCGATCGGTGGCGGCCGCGGCCAGTTCGCGCACGCTCTTTCGACATCCGCCGCCGACGTGCCAACAGGCGGATCTGGATACCTCGGCACGGCCAGCTATGGGACACCGCCGGGATATGGCTCGGGAGCGAGTGGCGCATCGATCGGTGTCAGCGCAACGGGATCAACCGGTTTCACTGCAAGTCCGGCGATCGTGGTCATCTACGACTATCAGTAGTCGACGGGGCAACAGAACCCACGATAAGGAAATTCGACGATGACATCACCTTCCTTCAATCTCGTCATAACCGCGACCGACAAAGCTACCGCCGTTGCAAAGCGTGTCAACGAATCGATCGCGAAGATCACGAAGCCGATCGCAGATGTTAAGTCGTCCGTGGCTGCCTTCAATAAGGAAACCGGCCTCGATCAGCTCGGCAAGAAATTCGAATCGGTCGGGAAGTCGGCGCAGACCGTAGCACGCAGCGTCGCGTCGATTGCGCCTCCGCTTGCGGCGATCGTCGGGGTTGGAAGCGTGGCCGGGATCGCTGCATTTGCGACCAGCTGGGGCCGTACTGCGGCCGAGATCGCCAATACATCGAGCGTGATAGGCGTCACGACGTCGGACCTGCAGCGCTATCGAGGCGCAGCTCGCGTGGCGGGTCTGTCAGCCGATGCGATGACGAGCAGTATGCAGTCGCTCGGCGATGCGTTTGAAGATGCGTCGGCGGGCCGGAACAACTTCGTCGCTGGCGTGCTCTCCGACAAGGGGATCGGCATTCATCGCCTGAAGGACGGCACGATCGACGTGGTGCGCGGGCTTCATGACGTCGCGTCGGCTGCTTCGAAGATCACGAACACGCAGGCGCAGAGGAAGTTTCTCGACATTTTCGGGCTCGGCGGCATTCAGGCGATGATTCGCCGCGGCACGATCGACCAGTTCGTCGCGAAGTTCGACGAATTGAACGCGACGATGTCACCGGAGCAGATCGCGCAGGGGGAGAAGTTCAATCAATCCATGATCGCGCTCGATGCGTCGGTCGACAAACTGAAAAATTCGGTCGGATCGGCGCTCGCGCCAGCAATCGGCCGTGCGGTCGACGAGCTTGCACGGCTCGCCGACGATTACGGCCCGAAGATTGCGCACTGGATCGACAACGTCGACTGGGACAAGACCGCGAAATCGGTCGCGGGAGTCGGTGAGGCTTTGGGGGGCGTCAAGGGTGTCGCGCTCGCGATCGCGGGCGTGACTTTCGCAGGCCCGATTGCGGGGCTCGCGACTCTTGTGGGGAAAGCGACTGCACTTTCCGGGATCCTGATACCGCTTGCGGCAAATCCGATTGTGGCTGGTGCGCTCGGGCTGCTCTACAGCAAGGGGCTGAACAAGGGCGAAGGCGATATTCGCTTGACGCAGCCTGGTGACGTATGGGACGGCGACCCGATCGGAACGAAGCGCCGCAACGGTGCCGCGAAAGATCCAATGACGCCACATGTAGTGAACTACATGATGATGAAGGGTTGGACTCGTCAGCAGGCGTCAGGGATCGCAGCAAGCTTGTGGACTGAGAGTGGATATGATCCGCGCGCCGTTGGTGATAACGGCCATGCCTATGGGGCGGCTCAGTGGCATGAGGATCGCCAAGCAGAATTCAAGAAGCTTTTCGGGATCGACATCCGAAAGTCGACGCTCGAGCAGCAGCTGGATTATGTCGATCGCGAGCTTCGGAGTGGCCCAGACAAGGGCGCGATCCTCGCCGGTAATGCGCTGTCGAGCGCTAGCGATGCAGCTCAGGCAGGCGCGATTGTGTCTCGTCTTTATGAGCGACCTGCTGATGCAGATGGAGAGGCCGCTAAACGCGCGCGTGCCGCCGATTCGATCGATTCCGAGGTTCGGAAAAATTACGCAACGCAGAAGCTCGAGGTCACGATTCACATGCCGGGTGCGCCGCATGGCACACGCGCGAGCGTGAACTCGAACGGCGAGGTTATGGCGACCGGCCAAATCGGTCATTCTTTGCTGATGGGGCCGTAAGGTATGAGCGTGCATCTCTTCCGTATTGGCAAGGTTTGGCACTACCGCTTCCAGATCAACGGCGCGCGCCAGCAGCGATCGACGCGTGAAACGGATCGACAGCGCGCCGAGCAGGTCGCGGAGCGAGCATTTCGGCAGGCGAAGCTCTGGACGCGCGAAAGCAAGGAATTGCCGACCTTGCGTGAGCTCGTCGCGCAATGGCTTGTGATTCATCAACCCACGGCCAGTCGCGCACACGTCAAGGTCGTCGAGACATTCGGCCGCCTCCATCTCTACGAGCTCGCCGACGTGCTGATCGACGAATTGTTGACCGATCGCGTCGAGCTCGCGCGCGTGCGGCATCTCGAATCACATGCGCCGGTGTCGGCGAACCAATGGATCAAAGTGTTGCGCCTGCTCTGCAACTGGGCCGTGCGTCGCGGCATCCTGCCGGCGGTCCCGTTCCGTGTCCGGGCGCTTAAGGTCCAAAAGAAGCCGCGTGCGATCCTGCCCGTGAAGCTGGCTCAGGATTGGTTGGCAGCCATCGACGCCGCGGAAGGTGAGCGAAACGGCGTTCGAACCGCGGTGCGACTGATGCTCGGCATGGGCCTGCGAGAATCCGAGACCATCACGGCTCGATGGGAATGGCTCGACGTCGGCCGCCAGACATACACGCCTGGACGTACGAAAGGCCGCGAAGCCGACCCCATCCCCGTCCCTGCCTGGTTGATCGATTACCTGATGGCCGACTGGAAGCCGGCCGGCCTGATCCTGCAGAAGTCGAACGGGCGCCCCTATCCGGCCGGCTTCACCCGCTCGGCAATGCTGGCTGCCAACCAGGCGGTCGGCGCGCCGCACATTACGGCCCATCGCCTGCGCGGTACGTTCGCCACCCTACTCAGCGAGGCTGGCGTCCCGGTGCAGTCGATTCAGCGTGCACTGCGCCACAAGAACCTGAGCACAACAGCGGCGTATCTCGAGGTCGACATGGGTACTGTCGCGGCAGGTCAGCAACGCATCGCGGAGAAAATCGGCTTCGGATTACGCCCTGAGACCAGTGGCGCGCCAGTGGCGAACTACACCCGGCAACCCCAGCAATGACAAGGAATCACGATCCCAAATGGTCATCGCGAATTTTCGGGCCAGTCGATCAAGTCTCGATCGCAAAATGGCCGCCGCCGACGCGAAATTCGGCCCTTCGGACAACCGGGCCTGCCCACAAAACCGCCCGGGTCCTCCGGCGGGATCTCCGAACGGGCGGGCCCTAAGACTCGCGATTTCCGTCTAGCTACAAACTTTTTGAATTTGGTTGACAGGTTGACAGAGCCACTTATAGGAGAAATCTATGACGGCAGTTTCGCAGTCTGCATTCGCGTCGATGTGCGGCGTATCGCGGCAGATGGTATCGAAGTGGAAAAGCGCCGGATGGCTTGTGCTGCAAGGCTCAGCGGTCGATGTCGGCGCGACTCACGCTCGCATGAAGCAGTACTACAGCAAGGGCTCGCCGGTCCCCGCGTCGGCGCTCACAGCGGTTGACACGAGCGCGGCACCGGTTGACAAACCCGTGTCAACTGCGCGGCGTTCTGTCAACCAGGCGCCAGCCGCCGTAACTGCTGGTGAGCGTCTGGAGCTACTCGACGGCACGCTCAGTTTCGAGTTTTCGCGAGAGGCGCTGACGGCACGCGTCGAGAAGGCTGCGCGGTTCCTCGGCTTCGAACCCAGGTTCGACGGCGACGACATCCGGTTAATGCTCAATGGGCATCCGCACTTCGAGCTCGTCGACGACGGTTTCGTAGTGAACGCCTACTGCGCCATCGAAATGCTGCGCTGGTGGCTCGATCCGGATCTCCCGCTGCGTTCTGAATTCGAGCCGGCGTTGCCCTTGTTGGCACGCCCCTTCGGGACGTCCGAAACGGAGCGAGCCTGCAACGCCGAGTAGGCATCGGAAAGGGATTGCCCCATGCGTTTGACATGGAGATGACCGTCCACGTACACTTCGCGCCGCGGGGTGGAGCAGTCTGGCAGCTCGTCGGGCTCATAACCCGAAGGTCATAGGTTCAAATCCTATCCCCGCAACCAACATTGAAGCCCGCTCTGCGAAAGCAAGCGGGCGTTTGCTATCGATTGGCCATCCCTGATGTCGGGCTGCACTCAGAGTGCATACGTCGGCACCCCGAACGAACAAGCCGCCGCGGATCTCCCCCCCCAGATTTGAATCTCGGCACCGACCTACGGCCGCGCGAGCAAATTGGCAGCGGCGTCAGCGAGGGATCGCAAAGCCATATTGACAATTGACGAACAGCGTACAAGTTTGTAGACTACGCGCGCGCGGCCACGTCTCCGCTTAAAGTTCACGCCCGAGAACGCTCTCCGTATGAGCTGCTCTGGTCGTGTGGTTATTTCACGCATTGCTAACAAATTGAGGGGGAAATATGCCGGCCATCAATCCGATGCAAGCTCTTTACTCCCGTTTGTCCGGCTGCGGGATCAATCGGAAGTTCGCCAAGCGGCTCCTACCAGAATGGTGGGACGACTCGATTGCCGAAAATCCGAGTGGCTTATTGCAAGCGCAGATAATAATCGCGCACAGTCTCAACCTTGACTTGAACTCACTACGGGATCCCGGCTCGGTTGTCCAGTTCCGGAGTGCGCAGCGGAAATTCAAGCACAGCAAGGCGGTTGACAAAGTCAGTATTCAGTTGAGTGCCGAATATGCAACTGGGATGGCAAAACTCGCCGTTCAAGCGATGGAGACTCCGTTTTCGGCCCCTCCCCGCGACGCAATTGCAATTAGAAATACAATTCTCAAAGCCCGTCCTCAAGTCGATTTGGAGGGTCTGCTGGCATACTGTTCTGCAGCTGGTATAGCTGTCTTGCACATCGGTGAATTACCGGGCAAGAAGATGGATGCCGTCGCAGTCAAACAAGCAGGTCGAGCGGCCATTGTTTTGTCCAGAAAGGCCAAGTCGTCCTATCTGCTGTTCCACCTTGCGCACGAGATTGGGCACATAGCGATGGGGCATCTCGGCGATACGGATGGAACCCTTATCGATGCCGCGATCGTCGCAGACGGTGATGCAGATGAGCGCGAAGCTGATAAATTCGCGATTCAGCTTCTGAACGGATCCGAGGTCAAGTACACCTCAAAAAATCGGTTCATGACAGGTGCCGAATTGGCGGCCGCCGCAGTGCGACTTGGAGCACAGCAGCACATCGATGCCGGTCATATCGTGCTCAACTATGGCCATGTAGCTGGTAATTTTCCGCTTGCTAATGCTGCGATGGGGTACCTGCCGGGCAATCAAAGCGGTCCTCAACTTGTGAACTCTCATCTCAGGACTTCGCTCAATTGGCAAGATCTGTCCGAAGATCAAGCTGCGCTTCTCGATCGAGCGCTGACGCCCTAATTTAGAAGATCGGGGCATCAGTGATTGTTCTGTCTGATAACGACATCCTCTTCAAGCTTGCACATTGCAATCTGCTTGACGCACTCCCAGACTACCTAGGAGTTCCGGCAGCTGACATTTGCATTCTGCCGAGTTGTTTATTTAAGCTGCGGCGCGTGCTGAAAAACGACGCCGTAGTTCTCGGTCGGATCGAGACGTTTTGTGGAAAAGTGACCACACTGGCCGATGACGACATCGATCCAGATACGCTGACAGCACTGGTAGATACTGGCGCAGACGCCGGCGAGGCTCTATTGGCTGCGAAGGTATGCTGCACTTCGGAATCGTATATGGTGACGGGGGACAAGCGTGCAATCAAGGCGCTCTGCAGACTCCCCGAGGGAAACGTCCGCGCTGCGCTCTCCCGAAAAATTCTTTGCTTCGAGGCATTAGTTCTAGGGATGCTGCAGCGATATGGTTTTGCTGCTATGGAGCAATACTTCGTCTCCGGCCGGCACTGCGATAGTGTGCTCTCGATGGCTTTCGGCGCCAATCGGGACGAACAGCATGCCATTCAATGCCTGACATCCTATTTGCAAGAATTGCAGTCAACTTCCGAATGGATACTGATCGGATCTGCGCCTACACAAACCCTCGCCGCATAAAATTACGTACAGACAGCCCGCGTAGCGCGGGCTTTTTGTTGCACCGCCATCTTGCGCCACCAATCGAAACGCGAATCAGCACTCAGCAAGCTCCAGCGCGTCTGCGCATCCGCTCAACCTGCTCAGATGCATCTCTTACTGAGATTCGGGAGGGTGCTCGGGCCGATACCGCGCCGCTATGTGGGTCACCCGACAATTGCGTCGATCAACGAATAGCATCTGGTGTGCGGGCTGTTTTCGGCGGTGCGACGGAATGAGGATTTGTGGACGCGCAAACTCAGACAAACCGGTATACGCTAGGATCGCAACGTCTCGATACTACGAAGCGTCTCCATAATGAAACCAATGCTGGAAGCCCATTTCGACGCTGTCGAAGCCACGCTGTTGCAAACATCGAAAATTTCTGCAAATGCAGGGCACACGTTGCACCGAGGAACGCCTCGCGAAAATTTGATTGCAAACTTCCTTTCGACCCATCTGAGTTCCAACGTTTCAATCGGAACCGGTGAGATTATTGATCATCGCTCGGCTCCGCGAGAGCAACGCAATCAGTATGACATTATCATCTACCGCAACAACTACCCGAAATTGGACTTCGGTGGTGTTTCAGGCTTCCTCGTCGAATCGGTTCTAGCAACGATAGAGGTAAAATCGCTCCTCGATGAGGCAGCGATGCATCAAGCGGTATCCGCCGCGGCAAATCTGAAGCGCCTGGAGCCTCAATATTCTCGGCACGTATCCCTAGGTTGGTTTCCGCCAAAACCCCTTTCGTTCGTAATTGCGTATGCGGGTCCCGCGCAAATGGACACAGTCAAAAATTGGCAAAAAAAGGCGTGTGCCGCACTCGACCTCCCGCGCGACGAGTGGGTTCATACAGATAGGTTGAAGACTCCGGGCCACTCCTTGGATGGCGTTGCCGTGCTCGGTCGCGGCGCGCACTTTCTCTGCAACACCCCACTCTTTCCATCGTCGTTGGATCCACGAGCCAGGACTTTCCTATGGGAGGGTGAGCGAGGCGCCTTGATGTTTTTCTTTCTCGCACTGCAGGACGCGTGCATGGCCCATGAAACGGCAAACATGAACACCAAGCCGTACCTGACCAGCCACGCATTTAACGGTACGTTCTATGATTAATTTTTGGTAGGTTGATCCAGCGCCCCCCCGTCACCCCCTTGTCATACAATTCCAATTGGCCGACACCGCTGCCCCTCTGTCATGGGCTCATCGTCAAGGGGGTTGTTTTGGGGGTCTTTTTACGCGCTGCACCAGCCAGTCCCTCTCCTCTCATATAGACATGAATTCTGTCGGGGGACCAGCCAAGCCCATCGCCGCCCCGGCTTCCCAAGAAACTTCCCTCAAGCCACAACCACCGTAAACTCGACCCCCGACTCAAAATCCAGCGTCGTGGTCAAAAACCGCGGATCCTCGTCGAGGTAGTGCTTGTACGGTCGAACGGCGTCCTCGGACGTGTACATGTTGTCGGCGAGTACGACCGCCCCCGGCCGCAACAGGCGCTCGATCTGCTTGAACAGCGTCAGATAGGCGTCGGCCCATACGTCGATAAACACCATGTCGACAGCCCCTTCCAGTTCGGCAACCGTCTCGAATACATCGCCCTCCCGCACGTCGACATAAGCGTCCAGGCCCGCAGCTTCGACATGAGCCCGCAAACGCGCACACTTGAGCGCATCGCATTCGGTTGCAATGACCGCGCCACGGTCCAACGTCCGCAGCGCGTCGGCGAAATACAGCGTCGACACGCCGCAGGAGCTGCCGAGTTCAAGGATCCTGGTCGGCCGTTGCGACAGCACCATGTTGCGCAAAAACCTTCCCGTTTCCGCCGACACTGCCAACGATAGAGCACTGCCTGCCGAGGACTCAAAATCTTCGGTGAACAGGCCGAACGTTTCGAGAAACCGTCCTCGCAACCTCGGGGCGAGCGCTTCGTATTCGTCGACGAGCGTCGGAAACGCCTCATTCGGCCCCTGGAACTGGGCGCGTGCGCGGGCGATGATTTCGCTCTGGCTTTCTTCATGAAGCCGTTTCAAAAGCGCGTTGGTGGTTGAAGCCAAGTGCATTCCTTCACGAGTTTGATTACGTAGACGGCGTATCCAGCGACTGCTATCCGCCGTCAGGCTTGCTGCGCTGCCGCTCCATCATCGGCGAGCACGGACGCTACGCCCTCCTGGCGAGCGTGATCGCGCGTTCAGGACATGCCGTCACGCAAAGCCCGCATGACCGGCAGGCTTGCGCATTCGGCGTGTACGCGACTTTCATTCCGTGCACGCGCAACTTCAGGCGATGCATCAGGCCGAGATCGAGGTAATCGGCCTGATCGATGCGCCGGATTTCGAACACGTTTTCGGGGCAAACAGTGACGCAATCTCCCTTGCCTTCGCAACGTTTCAGATCGACGACGGGCGCAATCACGCCCGCCTTCTGCTTGCAGTCGGCCGTTGATCTCCCGCGCATGTTCATTCCTCCGTGGGCCGCTTGCCGCGTGATCGCCATGCGGCCCGAAAATGCTCGCGCTCTTCCGGCGTCATGGCTTCCCACTTGCGCCAATGACGCCGGCCGTGCCAGCCGCGATGTCCGCGGAATCCGCCGAACAGGATGCGGCTCAATACGAGCAGGCCCAGCGCATGGGCGAAGTCGATCGCACGAGCACCGACGAATAACCCCGGCATCACCCAGTTCCACAGCGTCATGACGACCCATCCGAGCACGCCGATAGCGACCACCACGAGCAGCGCCTTGCCCGCACATCTGATTCGAAAATTCATCCGTCGACTCCTCTAGATATCCAGTTCGTCATAAATGGGTTGCAGTCGAGCACGCAGATGCACGACCGCGTAGCGTTTGCGCGCGAGCAGCGTATTGAGCGTGACGCCGCTCTGCGCGGCCATCTCCTTGAAGGGCAGCCCTTCCAGTTCGTGTGCGATGAAAACTTCGCGCTGATTCGCCGGCAACTCGTCGAGCGCATCCTGCAACGCCTTGAGCAGCAGCGTGCGAGCGTAGAGCGCTTCAGGGCCGGCATCGTGTGCCGGTAGCGCGAGATCCAGGCGATACTCGCTGTCCGCTTCGTCGTCGGCATCGGGCAGATCGGTCAGCGGCTGCTCTTTCTTCTTGCGAAAACGATCGATGATGCGGTTGCGCGCGGTACGGAACAGCCACGCGCTCGCCTGTTCGATCGGCGCAGGAAGGCGATAGGCCTGTACGAATTCGTGAAGGACGTCCTGCAGAACATCCTCGGCGTCGTCCGGGTCGCGGATCCGGCGCCGAATGAAGTTCCCTAGCCTCGTTCGTTCACGCATCACTGTCGCAGTGATGTCACGGTCTGAGTCGGTCATCGGTTGCGAAGTGAGTGGCGGTTCCATGCGTCTGAAGACGTTTCAGGCGCGCGAATATTGTGGCGAATGTGAAAAATTTTCGGCTGTACGCATCGGCTTCCCTGCGTTGCAGTCGTTTCAAGGAACAGGCCCGATATGACATCGCCCCGTCTTCGCACGAATCGTTTGACTCTGCGCACCTACCCAAGTACACTTCGCGCCGCGGGGTGGAGCAGTCTGGCAGCTCGTCGGGCTCATAACCCGAAGGTCGTAGGTTCAAATCCTACCCCCGCAACCAAATACCGAAGCCCGCTCTGCGAAAGCAAGCGGGCTTTTTGCTGTCTGGGAAATGGTGCTTGCGCGCGCAGCGCAGTACACGAAGATGGTGCAATCGAGCGCTCACCACGACGTGCGACACACGATCGCACGTCGTCCATTCGCCGTGGACATGCACCGAACATTGCGTAGAATTCCGAACCTTCTTCGGTTCAGCACACGGACTTCTCGAATGATTCGAACGATCGCGGCGCTCGCCGCGCTTTCAGCGATGACCGCTACGGCCAACGCTGCCGACACCGGCACGGCCCCCGCCAAACAGCGCTACGTCAGCCCGGGCATCGCCAACGTCACGGCTTCCGCAGCCCCGCGCCCGGAAAGCACCTCCCCCGACGCCCGCTGCCGGGAACTGGCCGCCGGCATCGACGCGGTCACGCACTCGCCCGACCGCGGCCAGAAGGTCGTGCGGGGGGTGGGCCCGGACGGCAAGCCGCGCAACGAACTACGCGCCTACGACAAACGGGCCGACCTGGAAGCCGAGCACCAGCGCCTCGGCTGTCAGTAACGGGCACACGAACACACACCACCACCCGGCCAACTCACGCCGGGCATCGGCCTTTACGCATTCGCACCGCCATCGATTGTCAACCCGGTCCCGTTAATCGATCGCCCTTCCGGCCCGACGACGAACGCGACGAGTGCAGCCACGTCCTCAGCCTTTCCGTACTGCTGAATCGCCATCCGCGCACGCTGCGCATCGGCATGCTCGCCATCGGCCGGTTCATGTCGGTATCGGTCGACCCGGGATGCACGATGTTGACCGTGATGCCGCGCGCACCGACATCGCGCGCGAGCCCCTGCGTCCAGCCGATCAGCGCGGCCTTGCTCGCCGCATAAAGGCTCATCCCCGCATCGGGCACGCGCGTCGCGAGGCAACTGCCGGTCGACACGATGCGCCCGCCCTCCGCGAGATGCCGCGCGGCCGCCTGCGACGCGACGATCACCGCGCGCACGTTCACGTTCAGCGTCGCGTCGATATCGTCGAGCGCGATCTGGAAGCAGTCGCGCAAGCCGCGCTGGCCGCGTGGCCGGCGCTCGCGGGCGCGCGCGGCGGCTAACGGCGGGCCCCGGAAAGAACCCGCGAAACCACGCACGGCCGGCCGGCGGCAAGCGCCCGGCATGACCGCGCGGGATCTTACTGCGTAACGGCGTGCTGCACGTCCTTCGACGCACGCCACACACGGTAGCGCACGTCGAAGCCGTCCGGCACGTACACGACGAGCGGCAGGCGGCTGTTGTAGCGCAGCAGTTGGCCGTCGCTCCGCACCTGCACGAACCGCTGTTGCGGCGCCTGGCCCGGGCAGGCCATCAGCGTCGACGCCGGCCCCTTCACGTCGGTCAGCCGATAGTACGTATAGCCCCAGCCCTTCACGTCCTCGGCGGTCAGTTCGCCGCCGAACCACTGCTGGTTGCAGTCGGTCTGCAGCGTCTTGCCGATCATCAGTTCGACGCGCGCGTCGCCTTCGTTCTCGAGCGCGGGCAGCGCGATCACAGCGCGCTGCTGGCCGGCCGCCGGCTGCGGGAACATCTTGATCGACTCGGCCGGCACGGCGGGCGCCGATGCGGGCCCGGCCGCGCAGGCGGCGGCGGTCGTCACGCACAAGGCGGCCAGGGCGGCCCGGATCGCGAATTTCATCGATGTGCTCCTGATAAACAAAATAGGCCCTGGATGCTAACACTTTGGTCGCAAGACCTTACGGCGCTGTAATTTGACGACACAATTGCAAACAGCCGGCGATCCCCGCGCGCGGTACTTATAGGAGAACTCACGGAGAACATCATGCTGAAGCTCATTGCCGCCGCCGGCGTCGCCACGCTGCTGGCCGGTTGCGTCGTCGGCCCGGACGCCGGATACGGATACGGCTACGGACAGCCCTACTATTCGGATCCCGGCTACGCGTACGGGCCGGCCTACGGGGCCGCCCCCGTCTATGGCACGGTCAATATATGGGGCGGAGGCGGCGGGCGCGACTGGGATCGCGGCCACCGCCGCTGGGATCGCGATCGCGGCGATCGCGGTGACCATGGCGGCTGGGGACGCGGCGGCGGACGTCGGGGCGACTGGAACGAAGGCGGAGGCGGGCGCGGCGACGGCGGCCATCGCCACTGAACCGGCTGATCCCGCGGATCGAATTGCAACCGTTTGTATCCGCACGCGGCCCCGGCACCGCCGCTGGATGGGGGTGCAAAAACGGGATCCCCGACATGACAAAGGCCCTCGCAACACGCGAGGGCCTTTCCTTTTGTCATCTTGCGTACCGGCGCTCAGCCGGCGCCGATCATGCGGCGCCGAGCCCGAGCACCCGCCCGCTCACCAGCCGGCCGGCTGCGCATAGCCGCCTGACACGGGCGCGCCGCACACATACGCGCGCTGATAGCGGTCGTAGCAATAGTTCGGGCCGCCGTCCTGGTACTGCGCCTGCTGGTAGCTCGGATAAGCCGGCTGCTGGTAGGCCGGCGCCTGGTAGTACGTCGGCGGCTGATAGGCAGGCGCCTGATACACGGGCGCCTGGTACGCGACGGGCGGATTCATCGCGGACGTCACGATCGCGCCGAGCACCGCGCCGCCGATCAGCGCGCCGATGACGGCGCCCCCGTCGCGGCCATGCGCGGACGCCGGGCCCGCCACGGCGAGCGAACCGGCGAGGACACATACAGCGGCAATTTTTTTCATCATGGACTCCCACGCGAAGTGGTACTGGATGCGATGCATTGTGGCGGGACGCGGCCGTAATAGATGCAGCAAGTGGTAACGCGCCATTACGGGTATCACGCACACCGAAACGCGGTACGGCCGTGCTACGATTTTCGGCCCACAGGAGACGCGTTCATGCAGCCCGAAACCGCCCGACGTTTCGATACCGAATTCGCGCCGCGCATTGCGCGGGCGATCGCCGCCTTCTTCGCCGATCACGTCCAGGCCGACGTCGTCCCGTACGGCGGGCACGGGCAACCGACGCGCGTGCGGATCCGCAGCGCGCCGCACGAGCACGTGAGCGGCTTCGTGCATCCGCTGAATCTCGAGCTGACCTGGGACACCGACGAGATCGAGCGGCTGATGGAGCCGGACGGTCCGCAGCGCTTCGAGCACTACCTGGCCGCGCTGCCGAAGAAACTGGGCGCGTGGCAAAGCGCGCGCGACATCGATCTCGCGTCGCGCACGCAGGCCGACCCGCTCGTGCGGCTCGGCGGCCTCGATTTCGAAGGCTGAATGCGCGCGCCGGCCGGCGGCCCCTGGGTGCGTCGGCGTCGCGCGATGCGGCCCGGTGATACACTCGATCGGTCCCGCGCCGGCGCCGCCAGGCCGGCCGGGCCACTCACCGCCGCCTCGACCCGCAAGCATGGTTGCGCACACAACCGACGCGCGGGCGCGCGGACAACCACGCTTTCGCTCCCGCCATGAACGCCGATACCGGCCTGCCGCTTCCGCAACGCTACTGGGCGATCGTCTGCGTCGCACTGGGCATCACGCTCGCCGTGCTCGACGGCGCCATCGCGAACGTCGCGCTGCCGACGATCGCGCGCGACCTGCACGCGTCCAATGCCTCCTCGATCTGGATCGTCAACGCGTATCAGCTCGCGGTCACGATCACGCTGCTGCCGCTCGCGTCGCTCGGCGAGCGGGTCGGCTATCGCCGCATCTATATCGCGGGGCTTGCGCTCTTCACCGCCGCGTCGCTCGGCTGCGCGCTCGCCGGCTCGCTGCCGATGCTGGCCGTGATGCGTGTGATCCAGGGGTTCGGCGCGGCCGGCATCATGAGCGTCAATGCGGCGCTGGTGCGGATGATCTACCCGTCGTCGATGCTCGGGCGCGGGCTGTCGATCAACGCGATGGTGGTCGCGCTGTCGTCGGCGATCGGGCCGACGGTCGCATCGGCGATCCTGTCGTTTGCGTCGTGGCCGTGGCTGTTCGCGGTCAACGTGCCGATCGGCATCGCCGCGGTACTCGGCAGCGTGCGCGCGCTGCCGGCCAACCCGCTGCACGACGCGCCGTACGATTACCCGAGCGCGCTGATGAACGCATGCGTATTCGGGCTGTTGATCACGGCCGTCGACGGGCTCGGCCACGGCGAACGCCACGCTTATGTCGCGGCGGAGCTGGCCGTCGCGTTCGTCGTCGGCTACTTCTTCGTGAAGCGCCAGTTGTCGCAGCCGGCGCCGCTGCTGCCGGTCGACCTGATGCGTATCCCGATGTTCGCGCTGTCGATCTATACGTCGATGGCGTCGTTCACGTCGCAGATGCTCGCATTCGTCGCGCTGCCGTTCTGGCTGCAGAATTCGCTCGGCTTCTCGCAGGTCGAAACCGGCCTCTACATGACGCCGTGGCCGCTCGTGATCGTGTTCGCCGCGCCGCTCGCAGGTGTGCTGTCGGACCGCTACTCGGCCGGCATCCTCGGCGGAATCGGGCTTGCGCTGTTCGCGGCCGGCCTGCTGTCGCTCGCGACGATCGGCGCGCACCCGGGCACGGTCGACATCGTGTGGCGGATGGCGCTGTGCGGCGCGGGCTTCGGGCTGTTCCAGTCGCCGAACAACCGCGCGATGCTGTCGTCGGCGCCACGCGAGCGCAGCGGTGGCGCGGGCGGTATGCTGAGCACGGCGCGCCTGACTGGCCAGACCCTCGGCGCCGCGCTCGTCGCGCTGATTTTCGGGCTCGCGCCCGACCACGGTCCGACGATCGCGCTCTATGTCGCCACGGTGTTCGCGGCGATCGCCGCGGTGGTCAGCATGCTGCGCATCACGTCGCCACGCCCGGACGCGGCGACTTGACGCCGCCGCGCGCCGCGTGCGCGCGTCATGCGGCGTCGAGCGCGTCCATCACGAAGCGCACGCGCGCCTTCACGCTCGCACGCGGCAGTTCGATCAGCCGATACCCGTACGCCGTATAGCAGTCGACCATCGCGTCGTAGGTACGCACGGCCTCAGCGAAATCCTGCCGCCGTTCGGGGTCCTGCGCGTAGATCTCGGGCCACGGCGGCGCGATGAATACGCGCCGGTGATAGCGAAAGCGCCGCGCCGCGGCCTCCGCATGCGCGGGCACGGCGAGGCCCATCAGCCGCAGGTAGCCGATCACGTCCGGCACGCCGCGGTCGAAGAACACGGGTGCGCGCGCATCGTGCGCGAGACGGTACGAACGCATCTCCCAATTCAGCATCTGCTCGGCGAACGCGGCCCGGTCGCGCCACGGCAGCGCCGGCCCGTCGATCGCCATCTGGTCGCGGATCACGCCGCGCCCGGCCTCGTGCGAGCGCACGAAACCGGTGCGTTCGAGCGCATCGAGCAACGTGCTCTTGCCCGAGCCGGGGCCGCCCGTGACGACGAAGAAGCGGGCCGACGCTTCGTCCGCCGCGCCGCCCTCCTCCACGCGTTCAGACATGCGCGGCCCGCCGGCCCGCGCGCTGCGTGACCGACGCGGCCGCCGCGACGCTGCGCAGGTCGGCGACGAACGTGTCGCGCCAGACCGACAGGTTGTTCTCGCGCAGCCGCGCGAGGTTCTCTTCGTGTCGCGCCTGGCGCTCCGCGAGCGGCATCGACAGCGCGCGCTCGAGCGCGTCGGCCATCTGCGACAGGTCGTACGGATTGACGAGCAGCGCGCCGGTCAGCTCGGCCGCCGCACCGGCGAACTCCGACAGCACGAGCACGCCCGGATCGGCCGGGTCCTGCGACGCGACATATTCCTTCGCGACCAGATTCATCCCGTCGCGCAGCGGCGTCACGTAGCCGACCTGCGACATCCGGAAGAACGCCATCAGCAGATTGCGCTCGTATTTGCGGTTCAGGTACTGGATCGGCGTCCAGTCGAGTTGCGAGAAGCGGCCGTTGATGCGGCCGGCCTCGCCTTCGAGCGTTTCGCGAATGTTCTGATAGGTCTTCACGTCGGAGCGGGTCGGCGGCGCGATCTGCACGAGCGATACGCGCCCCTGCCACCCCGGCGCGTTGGCGAGCATCCGCTCGAACGACTGGAAGCGCTCGACGAGCCCCTTCGAATAGTCGAGCCGGTCGACGCTCATCACGAGCTTGCGGCCGTCGAGCGCGTCGCGCAGCATCTTCACCGGCTTGCGCGAGCCGTACTGGACGGCGGCCTCGGCAATCGCATCCGGATGCACGCCGATCGGATAGGCGGCGACCTTCACGACGCGGCCGTGCGCATGCAGCATCCCGTCGTCGCTCGCCGCGCCGATGCCGCGCCGCTCGATGTAGTCGGTGAACGCCTGCTTGTCGGCATCGGTCTGGAAACCCGCGATGTCGTACGCGCACATGAACTTCACGAGCTCCTCGTGCGGCGGCACGACGCGCAGCATGTCGGGCGACGGAAACGGAATGTGCAGGAAGAAGCCGATCGGGTTCTTCACGCCGAGCTCGCGCAGGCAATGCGCGAACGGCAGCAGGTGATAGTCGTGCACCCAGATCAGATCGTCGGGCCGCAGCAGCGCGGCGAGCTGCTTCGCCAGCATCGCGTTCACGCGCAGATAGCCCGCGTACTCCTGCCGGTCGAAGCGCGTGAGATCGCCGCGGTAATGGAACACCGGCCACAGCGTCGCGTTCGAGAAACCGCGGTAGTACTGATCGTAGTCGCGCCGGGTCAGCCCGACGGTCGCATACGTGACGTTGCCGTCCCGCTGGATCGCGGGTGCGGCGTCGGGCGTACCGACGATCTCGCCGTTCCACCCGAACCATACACCGCCGGTGTCCTTCAACGCATCCATCACGCCGACCGCGAGACCACCTGCACTCGGGCGTGTGTCCTCGCCGGCGGCGACACGGTTCGATACCACGATCAATCTGCTCATGCGGCTTCCCCTCCTCGATTCGATTGGTTGACGCGCGACGCGCGCCAAGGCGGACGCGACGGCCCGCAGGCAGTCGCGCGGCGATTCAGATGTGAGCGATGCAACAAAGAGCGCAATGAAATGCGGCAGCGGAATGCAACGGCGACAGGATCAAGCGTCCTGCTCCTGACCGAGATCGCGTTGATAGTCGAGCCCTTCCGGGCGTGCGCCGCCCTGGTTGTGATCGCCGTCGGCCGGCGTCTCGCCGGGCGCGCCGGCAGGCGGTGCGGCGGGCGCGTCGGGCTGCGGACGCTGACGCTCGGCGCCCGCATCGGGCGGCCGGGGAGAAAACCGTTTCGAACGGCGCATGGCTGGGTGTCTCATAGGCAGCGCGGCTCGGAGCCGTCGTAGAAACATTCCATAACAAAACAGTCTAGGCCGCTTCCTCGCATGCGAAGGTAACAATTACCTTCAATTTGTAACGTTTCGACCCCTCTCCAATCGTCTGCCCGACAATACCGCGGCGCGTATGCGCGGAGCCGCCAGCGCGATTTGTCAAAGCTTTGCAGTTTTCCTATGACAATTGCGAAACAATGACGCGGCAAGGGGGCGCGCATGCGTCGCCGCTCACCCAGACAGGACTTGCACTCAGGGATGAACACACGTTTCGAACCGCCGCGCCGGGCCATGACGGCGCGCATCGTGTTGGCCACACTCGCCACGGCCACACTGCTGTCCGGCTGCAACTCGCTGTACAGCGAAGGCGCGACCGCCGGCGCCGGTATCGCGGGCGCCGCGATCGCCTCCAAGGTCACCAACAACGCCGCCGTCGCGACGGGCATCGGCCTCGGCGCCGTGGCCGGCGCGCGTGCAGGCGTGCAGTACTCGCAGCGCGTCGCACACCGTTACACGCAGGAACAGATCGCGAAGGCGGCGGCCCCGCTCGATGTCGGCGGCGTCGCGCCGTGGTCGACGCACCATTCGTTCCCGATCGAGGACGACGAACAGGGCCGCGTGACGGTCAGCCGGATGATCAGCGTCG
This sequence comes from Burkholderia sp. SIMBA_062, assembly GCF_046534765.1. Taxonomy (NCBI): domain Bacteria; kingdom Pseudomonadati; phylum Pseudomonadota; class Betaproteobacteria; order Burkholderiales; family Burkholderiaceae; genus Burkholderia; species Burkholderia sp. SIMBA_062. Next base: position 61,577 of record NZ_JAWRYD010000010.1, on the reverse strand, counting down.
GTCCGCTCGACTGCAAGGAAATCGTGTTTGCGGTCGACACGCCCGCGAAGGCCGACAAGGCCGCGCAGTCGGCGTTCTATGTCGCCACGATCTGCCGCGACGGTCCCGTGTGGAAATGGGCGTCGGCGGAGCCGGCGACCGAACGCTGGGGCGCGCTGCAATGAGCATCGCGATCCGTATCGCGACGATCGGCGCGCTGTGCGCAGCCAGCGCCGCGCTGTCGGGCTGCGGGTCGGTCGGCGCGGCGAGCGGCGCGCTCGCCGGCGCGGCGACGGGCCTCGTCACCGCGAATCCGGCCATCGGCGTCGGTGTCGGCATTGCCGTGCAGGCGGCGACGGACGAAGCCGTCAATCGCACGATGAAGCAGCTCCATCAGAACCAGCAGGATGCGATCGCGAAGGCGGCCGGCAGCTTGGCCGTCGGTGAAGTCAAGCCGTGGAAGGTGAAGAACACGCTGCCGCTGGAAAACGGCGAAGGCGAGGTGCGCGTCACGCGTGCGTACTCGACGGCGCTTGCGCTGTGCAAGGAATTCGCGTTCTCGGTGAAGGACGGCGACAAGGCCGACTGGTATTTCGCGAATGCGTGCCAGCAAGGTACGCACTGGAAGTGGGCGTCTGCCGAACCGGCCGTCGACCGGTGGGGCAACTTGCAGTAACGATGCGATGCGCGGCGCGTGACCCCAGCGCGGCGCAGGCGGATGCCGGGCCGCACGGCCCGGCCCATTGGCCTCAGGACTCGACGTCCTCGAGACTGAAGATTTCGGTCTGGTCGTTGTACGAGAAGATCTCGCCGTAACGGCCCCAGTCGATCACCGCGTCGAGCGTTTCCTCCGCCGCGCCGTCCGACAGGAAATCCTCCAGCTCCTGCTCGAAGCGCACGCGCGGCGCACGATGGCCCGGGCGCTCGTTCAGCACCTTCTTGATCCGCGCGGCGAGCGGCACGTGCTTGAGCAGATGATCCGCGAACATCAGCTTGCGCTCCTGCGTGCCGAATTCCGCGAACACGCGCCCCGGTGGCGTCAGGAATACGTCCCCTTCCCGCACGTCGGCGAAACCAAGGTACTGCAGCACTTCGGCGATCGGGAACAGGTCGTCCACTTCCAGATGCAGCGTGCGCGCGATTTCGGGCATGTCGGCGCGGCCGTGGTACGGCGCCATCGCGAGCGTCTCGATCAGGCCGGCCATCAGGTTGGTCGACACCTGCGGCAGCCAGCTGCCGAGCTCCAGCCCCTTCTTCGTCGCCTCGCCGGTCTGGCGCGCGGTCATCTTCGCGTAGATATCGTCGACCAGCTTGCGGAAGGCCGGGTCGAGCCGGTTGCGCGGATGCTTGAACGGCACCTTGATCTCGGCGATCACGCGGCCCGGGTTCGACGACAGCACGAGGATCCGGTCGCACATGAACACCGCTTCCTCGATGTTGTGCGTGACGATCAGCACCGACTTGATCGGCATCCGGCCTTGCGTCCAGAGATCCAGGAGGTCGGTACGCAGCGTTTCGGCCGTCAGCACATCGAGCGCCGAGAACGGCTCGTCCATCAGCAGGATCGTCGGATCGACGACGAGCGCGCGCGCGAAGCCCACGCGCTGGCGCATGCCGCCCGACAGCTCGCGCGGATACGCGTTCTCGAAGCCGTCGAGACCAATCAGGTCGATCGCGGCGAGCGCGCGCTCGCGGCGCTCACGTGCGCCGACGCCAAGCGCTTCTAGCCCGGCTTCCACGTTCTGCAGCACGGTCAGCCACGGGAACAGCGCGAAGGTCTGGAACACCATCGCGACGCCTTCGGCCGGGCCGCGCAGCGGCTTGCCGAGATAGGTCACTTCACCGCCGGTCGGCTCGATCAGCCCGGCGATGATCCGCAGCAGCGTCGACTTGCCCGACCCGGAACGGCCGAGCAGCCCGACGATCTCGCCTTCGCGCAACGACAGGTTCGCATCGTCGAGCACGAGCAATTCGCCCTGCGTCTTGTTGAAGCCGCGGCAGACGTGATCGACACGCAGGATTTCATCGCCGAGGCGCGGCGGCTGGGACGTCTGGACGGGGGCGTTTACAGCATTCGGATTGTGCATCGCGTTTCGCTCTCAATCGGTCTCAGTCGAGCCGCAGCTTCGCTTCGGCGAAGGCATACAGCGGGCGCCAAAGCAGGCGGTTGAACAGGGTAACGAACAGGGACATCACGGCGATGCCCAGGATGATCTTCGGAAAGTCGCCGGCGGCCGTGGTCTGCGCGATATACGCGCCGAGGCCGTGCGCCTCGATCTTGGTCGTACCCCACTGCACCGCTTCCGACACGATGCTCGCGTTCCACGCGCCGCCCGACGCGGTGATCGCGCCGGTCACGTAGTACGGGAAGATGCCGGGCAGGATCGCCTGGCGCCACCACTGCCAGCCGCGGATCCGGAAGTTCGTCGCCGCTTCGCGATAGTCGTTCGGATAGGACGTCGCGCCGGCAATCACGTTGAACAGGATATACCACTGCGTGCCGAGCACGATCAGCGGCGACAGCCAGATGTCGGGGTTCAGGTGAAAGCGCGCGATCACGATCACGAACACCGGGAACAGCAGGTTCGCCGGGAACGCGGCGAGGAACTGCGCGAGCGGCTGCAGCTTCTCCGCCAGCCGCGGACGCAGCCCGATCAGCACGCCGATCGGCACCCAGATCACGGACGCGATCGTGATCAGCACGACCACGCGCAGCAGCGTGATGAGCCCGAGCACCAGCACGTGGCCGACGTCGGCCATCGTCACGCCGGTCGCGACGAAGCTGAAGACGCGCCACACGATATAGGCCGTGCCGATCAGCACGAAGCCCGACCACGCGATGTCGACCGTGCGCGACGCCTTCTTCTCGACTTTCGGCAGCGTGAAGCGCATCCTGCCCGACAGCGGCAGGCGCAGCGGAATCCGCGCGGCCTTCGCGAAGAACCAGCCGGCCGGCACGAGCAGCTGATGGATCAGGCGCGTGCGGCGCACGAGGTCGAGCAGCCACGATTGCGGCGCATCGCCCGACGCGGTGTTCTCCATCCGGAACTTGTCGGCCCACGCGATCAGCGGGCGGAACAGGAACTGGTCGTACGCGAGGATCACGACGGTCATCGTGAGAATCACCCAGCCGATCGCGCCGAAGTTCTTGTCCGAGATCGCCTGCGCGAGATACGCGCCGATCCCCGGCAGCGTGATCGTCTGGTTGCCGACGGTGATGGCCTCCGACGCGACGACGAAGAACCAGCCGCCCGACATCGACATCATCATGTTCCAGATCAGCCCGGGCATCGAGAACGGCACCTCGAGCTTCCAGAAGCGCTGCCACGACGTCAGGTGGAAGCCGCGCGACACTTCGTCGAGGTCGCGCGGCACCGTGCGCAGTGACTGGTAGAAGCTGAACGTCATGTTCCACGCCTGGCTCGTGAAGATCGCGAAGATCGCCGCGAGCTCGGCGCCGAGCACGCGGCTCGGGAACAGCGCGAGGAAGAACGTGACCGTAAACGAGATGAAGCCGAGCACCGGCACCGACTGCAGGATGTCGAGGATCGGGATCAGCACCATCCCCGCGCGGCGGCTTTTCGCGGCGAGCGTACCGTAGACCAGCGTGAACACGAGCGACGCGACCATCGCGGCGAGCATCCGCAGCGTCGTGCGCAACGCGTATTCGGGCAGGTTCGACGGATCGAGCGAAATCTTCTGGGTCTGAAGGGTCCCGATCGGCGCCATCGTTTCATGAAAGCCGACGACCGCCATCGCGATCAGGCAGATGATCAGCGGGAATGCGATGAAGTCCCACCGGTTCGGCAGAACGCGCCACGCAGACGCGTTGGCGGTCCGGTTCGGATTGAAGAATCCGACGTCCATCAGGCGCCCTCCCCGGTAAGGCCGAACGAAGCCGGCAGACGATGTTGATTCATGGCAAAGCGCACGGGCGCGGTAATTCGACGCGGTAATTCGATTGATTCACGATGTCACGCCGGCGCGACGCGCCGTGCGGGCAAGCTGCGCCCCGGCACGGCGAGTCGGCCGCGACGGCACGACACTACACCAACCTGTATTTCAGATACAACCGTCCGGGGCCAGTATGGCGCCGCGCGACGCGTGGGCGGTGTGTGGATCGTGCCCGGCGCGCGGGCGGACGGCGGCGCGCGGGGCGGTGCAGCCCGGCCGCAGTCGTTCGGCCAGCGTGCAGGCCCCGAATTATGCCGTGATCCGGGCCGGCCGGGAACCCGCCAGCCGCACACGGGCGCAAACCATGCCGGACGTCAGCGGACGATCGCGGCGAAGCAGGTATGATCGGGGCTAGCCCCTGCGGTGTGCCGACCAACGGCCCCGGGGATTGACCGACCAGCTGGAGGAAGGGAATGGCAGGAAATTTGGTGATCGTCTGCCGCGATCAGGACGCCGACGCGTTCTACGAGCTGATGCAGGAATACGGGTCGTTCCAGACCCGGCTGTCGTCGACGGCGTGGTACCTGAACATGAACGTCGTGCCGGAATCACTGCAGGAGGAAATCCTGGAGCGCCTCGGCCGCTATACGACCGTCTATATCTTCGAGGCCACGAGCGTGACCTACAACACCGTCGACAGCAACGCCGCCGAGACGCTCGGCTCGCTGTTCGGCGAATGATGCCGCGCGGCGCCTGCCCGGCAGGCGCCGCTTCTTACGCTGCCTGTGCGTGAAGTTCGTCCTTCGGCACCACGTCGAACGGGAACGTCATCGCCACGCGCAGGCCGCCCTCGGGACGGTTGCCGATCTCGCACGTCCCGCCCTGCCTCAGCACGAGCCGCTCGACGATCGCGAGCCCCAGCCCGCTGTGGCCGTTCCCGCCGCGCGCGGGGTCGAGCCGCACGAACGGCCGCGTCGCGGCCGCCAGGTCGCGCGGCGCAATCCCGCCGCCGCTGTCGCTGACCGACAGCACATAACCGGTCGGCGTGCGCGCCGTCTCGACCAGCACCGGCGGCGCGCCGTACGCATGTGCATTGTCCAACAGGTTCGACAGGATCCGGTCGAGCGTCGCGGTCGGCAGGCGGAAGCCCGCGTCGGCCGTGAGATGCGTCTGGACCGCCGGCGCGTTCGGTGCGACCGCACGATAGCTGCGCGCGATCCGCTCGCAGGTCTGGTCGACCGGCACGGGCTCGCTGCGGTCCGCGCCGCCGTGCGCGAACGCGAGGAACTGGTCGACGATGTGCGACATCGAGTCGACATCGCGCACGACGCCGTCGCGCAGCCGCGCGTCGTCCATCATTTCAGCGCGCAGGCGCATCCGCGCGAGCGGCGTGCGCAGGTCGTGCGCGACGCCGGCCAGCATCACCGCGCGGTCGCTGTCGGCCTGCGAGACCTGTTCCACCATCTGGTTGAAGCCGCGCGTGAGCTGCCGCAGCTCGCGCGGGCCGCGCTCGCGCACCGGCGGCACCGGCTGGCCGCGGCCGAAGCGCGCGACCGCGCGCGCCAGCGAGCGCAGCGGCTGCTGCAACTGCCAGGCCGCGAACAGCGCGGCGATCACGCCGGCCGAGAAGATCGTGCCGAGCCACAGCAGCATCCGGTCGAGCGAGCGCGGCGGCCGCAGCGGCTGCACCGGCACCACGATCCAGTTAGGGTCGGTCGGCTCCTTGACCCACAGCACCGGCGGATGACCCGGCGCGCCGATCTCGACCTGGGTGCCGTGCGGCATCCGCTCGCTCACGTCATCGCGGAAGCGCTTGAGCGGCGCCGGCAGGTTCGTGTCGGCATCCTTCGGCACGTCGGGACTGCCCGGCGGCACGAGCCGCACCCGCGACGGCAGCGGCTGATCGGGCGTGCGCTCGACGTGCTGGCGCACCGCGTCGACGAGGAACGCGGCCTCCTCGACCGCGTAGCGCGTCTGCATCTGGCTGCGCTCGATGCGCATCGCGAAGAACCACGCGAAGTGCGACAGGAGCAGAACACCGACGACCAGCAGCGCCAGCCGCCCGAACAGTGAATCAATGGGCTTGCGCATGGGCCTCGCCGTCGGGCACGAACACGTAGCCGCGCCCGCGGACCGTCTGGATGAAGCGCGGCGCGGACGGATCCGTTTCCAGGATGCGGCGCAGGCGCCATACCTGGACGTCGATGCCGCGGTCGGTGCCGTCGTACTCGGGCCCGTGCAGCAGCTCGAGCAGCCGCTCGCGCGTGAGCGTGCGCAGCGCATGGTTCACGAAAATCTTCAGCAGCGCGAATTCGCTGCTCGACAGCGTCGCCGGCTTGCCGTCGACCGACAGCGTGCGCGCCTGGAAGTCGAGCACGAAGCGGCCGAACGCGAACGGCTCGCGCTGCTCGGGCGCCGCCGCCGACGGCGTCGCCCGGCGGCGGCGCAGCACGGCCTGCACGCGCGCGAGCAGCTCGCGCGGGTTGAACGGCTTGCCGAGATAGTCGTCCGCGCCGAGTTCGAGCCCGACGATGCGGTCGACGTCGTCCGCGCGCGCGGTCAGCATGATCACGGGGATGTCGTCGCCGGCCGCGCGCAACTGGCGCAGCGCGGTGAGGCCGTCCACGCCCGGCATCATCAGGTCCAGCACGATCAGGTCGGGCCGCTCGCGCTCGAGGCGCTTCTCGAGCGTCGCCGCGTCGTGCAGCACGGACACTTCCATCCCCTGCCGCACGAGATAGTCGCGCAGCAGGTCTCGGAGTTCTTGGTCGTCGTCGACGATGAGGATCTGGGTAGTCATGGCTGAAGTTTACCGCGCGAGTGTGGCGTCGAAGAACGAAACAAAGGGACGAAAGGGTTACTGCGGGTTACGGCGCAAGGGAACTGTAATGCGCCGTAACCCGCCGGCCACCCCGCGTAACACCGGCGCGGACCCGCGCCGCTAACCTGCGTCTTACCGGATGCGGACACGAATCACCGCGACCCGCATCGCCGGACCTTTGATACAAGGAGTTTCTGAAATGTATAAGAAGACTTCCCGCGTGGCCATTGCGGCCGCCACCGTGCTCGCTCTCGCATTCGGCACCGCGCATGCCGCACAACCCAACGACATGCCGCCGCCGGGCGGCCCCGGCATGCACCAGATGCACGGCGGCCATGACGGCGGCCCGTTCGGCGTGATCATGAAGCTGCACGACCAGCTGAAGCTCAACGCGTCGCAGGAACAGCAGTGGCAGACGGCCGTCAACACCATGAAGCAGAACCATGAAGCGATGCGCAAGAGCCACGAGCAGATGCGCGAGCAATTCAAGGCGCAGCAGAACCAGCCGATCCTCGACCTGAACGCGATGCACGCCGCCCGCCAGCAGGCCGAGCAGCAGAATGCGCAACTGCGCGAGCAAAGCTCGGCCGCGTGGCTCACCTTCTACAACGGGCTGAACGACCAGCAGAAAACCACGGTCAGCACGGCGCTCAAGCAGCAGTTCGCACGGATGGAGCAGCGCCACGAGACGATGAAGGAACGCTGGCAGCAGCACCGCGCCGCCAAGGGCGCGTCGGCGCCGGCGCAGTAAGCCGGCAGGCCGCCTCCCGGGCGGCACCGCGGGGGACGCGCGCGCTCGGCGCCGCGTCCCCCGTTTCATTTCAGGCGACGTCGAACAGCAGCACCTCGGCCGCCCGGCCGCGGGCGAACGCAACCGCGTCCACGCCGGCGATCCGCGCGCCGTCGCCCTCGGCCAGCGCGTGGCCGTTGACCTCCAGGTCGCCGCGCGCCACGTGCACGTACGTGCTGCGCCCGGCCGGCACGCCGAAAACCGTCTCCTCGTCGCCATCGATCAGCCCCGCGAAGATCCGCGCGTCCGCACGGACCGACAATGCACCGTCGCTGCCGTCGGGCGACGCGACGAGCCGCAGCCGGCCGCGCTTCTCGTCGTCGGCAAAGCGCCGCTGCGCATAGCCGGGCCGCCCGCCCCGCTCGGCCGGCTGCAGCCAGATCTGCAGCAGATGCAGCGGCCGGTCGCAGCACGCATTGGTTTCGCTATGCATGAGCCCCGTGCCAGCGCTCATCCGCTGGATGCCGCCGGCCCGCACGATCGCGCCGTTGCCGAGGCTGTCGCGATGCGCGAGCGCGCCGTCCAGCACGTAGGTGACGATCTCCAGGTCACGGCGCGGCTGCATGCCGAAGCCGCGCGTGGGTGCGATCCGGTCCTCGCTCAGCAAGCGCAGCGCGCCGAATGGCGGATGTGTGGCCCCGGCATGGCCGGCGAGCGGGAAGCTGCTGCTCGATTCGAGCCAGCCTTGACGCGTGTGGCAACGGTCGGCGGCGCGGCGAATCTGGAACATGGGGGCACTCCGGCGGGCGGCGATTCTTTTTCGGGTTTACCTGTACTTTAGGCCCACCCCCATCCGGCCACAATCCGCCGCCCGCGCACCGCATCGTTGCGCTCACGAATCCAATGCGCGCAATACTCGTTGCGAATACCACGATTGCCGCAACGGCCGATTCGAAGAATCGATCGGTCGCGCCGGATTGCCGTTTTCCGGGTATCGCGTTCGGGTAAAATACCGCCCTTTTGGCGTTCGCCCGTCCGGCGAGCGCCGTTGCCAGCGCGCCGAAACACGAATTTTGGCCGTCTAGAATACGCGGCGCCCGGCCCGACCGGCCGCGAGCGCCCCCCGGAAGTGAGCGACAAAAGGATGGAAATGAAGAAGGCCGCCCTGTGCGCCGCCCTCGCCCTCGTGGCGGGCAGCGCCTTCGCGAAGGAGTGGAAGACCGTGCGGATCGGTGTCGATGCCAGCTACCCGCCGTTCGAGTCGACCGCGCCGAGCGGCGAGATCGTCGGTTTCGACGTCGATCTCACCAAGGAAATCTGCAAGCGGATCAACGTGAAGTGCGTGTGGATCGCGCAGGATCTCGACGGGATCATCCCCGCGCTGAAGGCGAAGAAGTACGACGTCATCGTGTCGTCGCTGACCGTCACGGACAAGCGCCGCGAGCAGATCGACTTCTCCGACAAGGTGTACGACGCACCGGCACGCATGATCGCGAAGGCCGGCTCACCGCTGCTGCCGACGGTCGCATCGCTCAAGGGCAAGCACGTCGGCGTCGAGCAGGGCTCGACGCAGGAAACCTACGCGAAGGCGTACTGGGAACCGCAGGGCGTGACGGTCATCCCTTACCAGAACCAGGACCAGGTCTATACCGATCTCGGCTCGGGCCGCCTCGACGCGACGCTGCAGGATGAACTGCAGGCCGATTACGGCTTCCTGCGCACGCCGCGCGGCAAGGGCTTCGCGTTCGCCGGGCCGGAAGTGAAGGATCCGAAGACGATCGGCGACGGCACCGCGATCGGCCTGCGCAAGGAAGACACGGACCTGAAGCTGAGGATCAACAAGGCGCTGGCCGACATGCACAAGGACGGCACGTACGACCGGCTGTCGCACAAGTATTTCTCGTTCAGCGTCTACTCGGCTCGCTGAGCGCCGACAATGACGGGAAGCGGATGCGGGGGCGGCCCCGCGTCCGGCAGCACAGGCAGTCAACCACGCGCCGCCCGCCCCCTTGCCCGCCGCTCGCGCGACGGGCGGGCCCGGCACCGTTGCCGGGGCGGACGGTCATGATACGCACGGGGCGTTCCGCGCAGCTTGGCGGGCGCGTATTTCGCGGTGCACCGCATGCGCCCTCAGGGACCACACCAGGGACCACTCTATGTTTCTACAAGGTTACGGCCCGCTGATCCTCGCAGGCACCTGGCAAACCGTCAAACTGGCGGTGCTTTCGCTCGCGTTGTCGTTCCTGCTGGGCCTGCTCGGCGCGGGCGCGAAGCTGTCGCGCAACCGCGTGACGAACGGCGTCGGCACCGTCTACACGACGCTGATCCGCGGCGTACCCGACCTCGTGCTGATGCTGCTGCTGTTCTACAGCCTGCAGATCTGGCTGAACTCCGCGACCGACGCGCTCGGCTGGGACCAGATCGACATCGACCCGTTCCTCGCCGGCGTGCTCGTGCTCGGCTTCATCTACGGCGCGTACTTCACCGAGACCTTCCGCGGCGCCTTCCTGTCGGTGCCGCGCGGCCAGCTCGAGGCCGGCAGCGCGTACGGGATGACCAACTGGCAGGTGTTCGCGCGGATCATGTTCCCGCAGATGATGCGCTTCGCGCTGCCCGGCATCGGCAACAACTGGCAGGTGCTGGTGAAGTCGACCGCGCTGGTATCGATCATCGGCCTCGCGGACGTCGTGAAGGCGTCGCAGGACGCCGGCAAGGGCACGCTGCGGTTCTTCTTCTTCACGCTGATCGCCGGTGCGGTCTACCTCGCCATCACGACGATCTCGAACTTCGTGCTGATGTGGCTCGAAAAGCGCTACTCGACCGGTGTCCGCAAGGCTGACCTATGATCGAACTCATCCAAGAATACTGGCGCAACTACCTCTACACCGACGGCTTCCGGACCACCGGCGTCGCGATCACGCTGTGGCTGCTCGTCGTGTCGATCGGCCTCGGCTTCTGCCTGTCGGTGCCGCTCGCGGTGGCCCGCGTGTCGAAGAAGAAGTGGCTGTCGCGCGCCGTGTGGCTCTATACGTACGTGTTCCGCGGCACGCCGCTCTACGTGCAGCTGCTGCTCTGCTACACCGGCCTCTACAGCCTGCAGTTCGTGCGCGACACGCCGCTGCTCGATTCGTTCTTCCGCGACGGGATGCGCTGCACGCTGCTCGCGTTCACGCTGAACACCTGCGCGTACACCACCGAGATCTTCGCGGGCGCGATCAAGGCGACCTCGTACGGCGAGATCGAAGCCGCGCGCGCATACGGGATGTCCACCTTCACGATGTATCGCCGCGTGATCCTGCCGTCCGCGCTGCGCCGCGCGCTGCCGCTCTACAGCAACGAAGTGATCCTGATGCTGCACGCGACCACCGTCGCGTTCACCGCGACCGTGCCGGACATCCTGAAGATCGCCCGCGACGTGAACTCGGCGACCTACATGTCGTTCCATGCATTCGGCATCGCCGCGCTGCTCTATCTCACGATCTCGTTCATGCTCGTGTGGCTGTTCCGCCAGGCCGAGCGTCGCTGGCTCGCGTATCTGCGCCCGCAGGGCAAGTAAGTTTTCGCAGGACTATATGAATTCCCAGACTCAGAAGCTTTTCGTCGACGATCTGCACAAGCGGTACGGCGACAACGAGGTGCTCAAGGGCGTGTCGCTGAAGGCGAACTCGGGCGACGTGATCAGCGTGATCGGCTCGTCCGGTTCCGGCAAGAGCACGATGCTGCGTTGTATCAACTTCCTCGAACAGCCGAACGCGGGCCGCATCGTCGTCGACGGCGAGGAGGTGCGCACCACCGCCGACAAGACGGGCGCGCTGCGCGCGGCCGATTCGAAGCAGTTGCAGCGAGTGCGCACCAAGCTGTCGATGGTGTTCCAGCACTTCAATCTCTGGTCGCACATGAACGTGATCGAGAACGTGATGGAAGCGCCCGTCAACGTGCTCGGCATCCCGAAGAAGGAAGCCGAGGATCGCGCCCGCGCGTATCTCGAGAAGGTCGGCCTCGCGCCGCGCGTCGAGAAGCAATATCCGTCGCACCTGTCGGGCGGCCAGCAGCAGCGCGTCGCGATCGCGCGCGCGCTCGCGATGCATCCCGACGTGATGCTGTTCGACGAGCCGACGTCGGCGCTCGACCCGGAGCTCGTCGGTGAAGTGCTGAAGGTGATGCAGAAGCTGGCCGAGGAAGGCCGCACGATGATCGTCGTCACGCACGAGATGGGCTTCGCGCGCAACGTGTCGAATCACGTGATGTTCCTGCACCAGGGGCGCGTCGAGGAAGAAGGCGTGCCGTCCGAGGTGTTCGCGAATCCGAAGAGCGAGCGCCTGCGCGGGTTCCTGTCGGGCAGCCTCAAGTAACGCGCGCGACGCGGTACGACACAGCGGTACGACACACGAGCGGGCGCCGGGCGGCGCCCGTTTCGCGTTTACGCGGCGTCCACCGGCGCGCCGTCCGCGAACGCGCGCAGCGCATCGCCCGCGAGCCGGTAGCGCACCCATTCGCTCTGCGGCGTCGCGCCGACGCTTTCGTAGAAGCGGATCGCCGGCTCGTTCCAGTCGAGCACGCTCTCGAACCGCCCGCAGCCGGTGTCCACGGCGATGCGCGCGAGCGCCTTCGGCAGCCGCAGCCCGGCGCCCGCGGTCAACAGCTCATGCCGCGCAAGCGTTTCAGCGTCGTTGCAGACGCGGCCCGGCGTCGTTGGGCCACGCCCGCATTATTACGAAATACTTACCAATTTCGCTTCCCCGACGCTTACGCTCGCGCCTCGGCAACGTCAATAGTGGCAATCCTTGACCCAACCCAGCCGAATCCGTGTCTGCCTTGCCGGACAAGGGTTTCCGGGAACCGGCGGCCCTCCCGGCCATCGTCGCGCACTCTGTTGCATGGCAAATTGGCGACACGTGTTAGTCAAACAACGATTTCCATCGCCACAAAATTGTATTTTTGCTAAATTAGTAACCAAAGTAGCAAAACGAAGTTCGTGAAATGTAGTTTAGCTTCACGACACAACAAGGAGACCCCGCAAGCCGACCCGGCCGCGCGGGCCGCTCAACGGTTCTTCCGTCCGCTTGCCCGTGCCGCGCTTACCGGCCTGCACGAGGTCTCCCTGGTTATCCCGCTTTTCGCTTTTGCCCGACGCTCGCAGCGCCGGGCATCTCGTGCAGTCTGGGTTGACTTTTTGACAGGGTATGGAGGAGATGATGAAGAAAGCTTTGGTCGCGGCCGCGCTGATGGCTGCTGGGGTGGTGACGGCGCACGCGCAGAGCAGCGTCACGCTGTACGGTCGCCTGGATGCCGGCCTTGAGTACCTGAACGGCCTGCAGAACGGCCACCAAGTGCGCGCGGAAAGCGGCGACTGGGGCACGAGCCTGTGGGGCTTGAAGGGCAGCGAGGACATCGGCGGCGGCAACAAGGTCCTGTTCCACCTCGAAGGCGCGTTCAACACGATGAACGGCGGGCTCGGCACGAGCGGCTCGATCTGGGATCGTTTCGCGACCGTCGGCATCTCCAACGACCGCTACGGTACGCTGCTGCTGGGTCGCGAACTCGCGATCGCGAACGGCGTGTGGGACTTCGATCCGCTGGGCCAGTCGAGCTGGTCGTCGGCATCGCTCGTGCGCGGCCGCAACTGGAACAAGACCAGCAACAACGTGTCGTACCAGTCGCCGCAGTTCTACGGCCTCGACTTCTACGGCCAGTTCGCATTCTCGAACTCGACCAGCTTCAACGGCAACACGACGGCCGGCCAGCCGGGCCGTGCGGCCGGTGCGCAGGTCACGTACACGAACTCGCTGTTCCAGTTGCGCGGCATCTACGACGAAACGCGCGACAGCAACGGCCGCTTCTCCGACGTGTTCAACTACTCGCGTGAATACTTCGCGGGCGTGAACGTGTTCCTCGGCCAGTTCAAGCTGCAAGCGGCTTATCAGTCGTCGCACGCGGACGGCAGCGGCGGCCCGGCCGTCAACAACGGCATCACCGGCACCCAGCAGGTCTGGGGCGGCGTGACGTGGCAGGCCACGCCGGCGGCCGCGCTGATCGCAGCCGTGTACCACGTGAATGCGAACCACGGCGGCGGCAACGCGAACATCTACACGGTCGGCGGTTCGTACAACATCTCGAAGCGCACGCTGTTCGACCTGCAGGTCGCGACGGTGCGCAACAGCTCGACGGCCAACTTCGGCCTGAACGCGAACGGTGCGGGCACCGCCGTGTCGACGGGCAACCCGCATCCGGGCGGCAGCCAGACCGGCGTCTACGCCGGCATCCAGCACCTGTTCTGATCAGGCGCCGCCCAGAGAACGATTCGACAACACTTTCCACGCTGCTGCGAGAGGCGCGTATCGGTGCGGTACCCAACCGGGTATCGCACCGTTTTTTATTGGCGGGCCGGAATCGTGCGACCGCGGCCCGAGCGACCGGAGCGGCCGAATGCGGCGCTCAGACCGCCGCTTCGTTCTCTTCGCCGGTGCGGATGCGGATCACGCGCTCGACGTCCGACACGAAGATCTTGCCGTCGCCGATCTTGCCCGTGCGCGCCGCGCCGATGACCGCGTCGATCACCTGGTCGACCTGCGCTTCCGCGACGACCACCTCGATCTTCATTTTCGGCAGGAAGTCGACGACGTATTCGGCGCCCCGATACAGCTCGGTGTGCCCCTTCTGGCGGCCGAAGCCCTTCACTTCCGTTACGGTCAGGCCCGTGAGGCCGACTTCGGCGAGCGCTTCGCGGACTTCGTCCAGCTTGAACGGCTTGATGATGGCGGTGATGCGTTTCATGATGGTTGTCCCTCAATGCTCGTTTGGATGCACAATCGCGATCCCGATTGTAAGCCGGCCGGCCGCGTACGGCCCAGCACCGCTCAGTCGAGACGCTCGGTAAAGCGTGACGTGATCGGATAGCGCCAGTCGCGCCCGAACGCGCGATGCGTGACGCGAATGCCGATCGGCGCCTGGCGGCGCTTGTATTCGTTGATCTTGATGAGCCGCGTCACGCGCGCGACGTCGGCCTCCGCATAACCGGCGGCGACGATCTCCGCGAGCGGACGGTCCTCTTCCATGTACATCCGCATGATCGCGTCGAGCACGTCGTACGGCGGCAGGCTGTCCTGGTCCGTCTGGTTCTCGCGCAGCTCGGCCGACGGCGCGCGCGTGAGGATCCGCTCGGGGATCACGTCGCGCTGCGCGTAGTCGGCGGTCGCGTTGCGATAGCGGCACAGCCTGTAGACCAGCGTTTTCGCGATGTCCTTGATCACCGCGAAGCCACCGGCCATGTCGCCGTACAACGTGCAGTAGCCGACCGCCATCTCGCTCTTGTTGCCGGTCGTCAGCACGATCGAGCCGAACTTGTTCGACAGCGCCATCAGCAGCGTGCCGCGGATGCGCGCCTGGATGTTCTCTTCCGTCGCGTCCTCCGCGCGGCCCGCGAATTCGTCCGCGAGCGCCACCCGGAACGCGTCGAACATTGGCGCGATCGCGATCTCGTCGTAGCGCACGCCGACGCGCCGCGCCATCTCCGCCGCATCGGTGGTCGAGATGTCGGCCGTGTAGCGCGACGGCATCATCACCGCGCGCACGCGCTCGGGGCCGAGCGCGTCGCATGCGACCGCGAGCACCAGCGCCGAGTCGACGCCGCCCGACAGCCCGATCAGCACGCCGGGAAAACCGTTCTTGCCGATGTAGTCGCGCACGCCGGTCACGAGCGCGCGATAGACCTGCGCGTCGACCGGCAGCGCGGGTGCGACCGCGCCGGGCAGCGGGTGGGCACCGTCGAATTCGACGATCGCGTGCCCTTCGTCGAACTGCGGCATCTTCGCGACGAGCGCGCCCTGCGCGTCGAGCACGAACGAGCCGCCGTCGAACACGAGCTCGTCCTGGCCGCCGACGAGGTTCACGTACACCATCGGCAGCCCGGTCTCGCGGATCCGCGCGCGCAGGATGTCGATGCGCAGCGCCTCCTTGTTCATGTGGTACGGCGAACCGTTCGGGATCAGCAGCACCTGCGCGCCTGCGGCCTTCGCGATCTGCGCGGCCGACGCATGCCATGCGTCCTCGCAGATGATCACGCCGAATTTGACGCCGTTCAACTCGAACACGAGCGGTTGGGCGTCGGTCGCGAAATAGCGCTTCTCGTCGAACACGTCGGCGTTCGGCAGATCCTGCTTGCGGTAGGTGCCGGCAATCTGGCCGCCGACGATCAGCGACACCGCGTTGTAGGTATCGGCCGGCGGCACGCCGCGCTCGATCGGGCGGTTTGCATTACCATCGACGGCTGGCGCGCGTGCATCGTCGCCGGGGTCGCTGCCCGCACCGCTGCCCGGCCCCCTGCCCGGCCCCCGCAACGGGTGACCGACCAGCACCGCGAGCCCGTCGAACGGGCGCAGCGCGTCGGCGAGCGTGTCGAGCGCGGCAGCGGCCGCCGCGTAGAACGCGGGCCGCAGCAGCAGGTCTTCCGGCGGATAGCCGGACAGCGCGAGTTCGGGTGCGACCATCAGTTGCGCACCATCGTTGTGCGCGGCGCGGGCGGCCGCGACGATCCGCGCGACGTTGCCGGCGAAATCGCCGACGGTGACGTTGATCTGGGCGAGAGCGAGTCGGGTCTTCATGACGGGATCGGCGCAGCCCGGCGGCGCGCCCTGAACGGCTGACGAAATCGTCCCGGACGCGGGCCATGGCGGCACGCATCCGGCGGCATCCAACAGTACGGATTCACGCTTGAAACACGAACGCATCGATTATCGCACGGGCATCCTGTCGTCCCCCGCGGAAGTGCCGGCCGAAGAATGGAACGCGCTGCTCGAGCGCGACGCGCAGCCGACGCCGTTCCTGCGCCACGAATTCCTCGACGCGCTGCACGTCGCGCGCTGCGCGGTCGACGACACCGGCTGGTCGCCCCACTTCGTCACGCTGACCGATTCGCGCACGGGCCGGCTCGCGGCCGCCGCGCCCGTCTATGCGAAACAGCATTCGTACGGCGAATACGTGTTCGACTGGGCATGGGCCGACGCGTACCAGCGCAACGGCCTGTCCTACTATCCGAAGCTGCTGTGCGCGGTGCCGTTCACGCCCGTGCAGGGCACGCGCCTGCTCGCGGCCGACGACGACGCGCGCCGCCGGCTCGCGGCCACGCTGCTCGCGTTCGCCGAGCAGAGCGACGTGTCGTCGCTGCACGTGCTGTTCCCGACCGGCGACGAAGCGCGGCTGCTCGAATCGATGGGGATGATGCTGCGCGAAGGCGTGCAGTTCCACTGGCTCAACGACGGCTACCGCGACTTCGACGACTTCCTCGCCACGCTCGAGCAGAAGAAACGGAAGAACATTCGCGCCGAACGGCGCAAGGTGCGCGATGCCGGCGTCACGTTCCGGCGGCTCACCGGCGACCGGATCACCGATGCCGACTGGCGCTTCTTCTCGCGCTGCTACCGGCAGACCTACCGCGAACACTACTCGAGCCCGTACCTGAATCTCGACTTCTTCCGCGCGATCGGCGCGACGATGCCGGAGAACCTGCTGCTCGTGATCGCCGAAGCCGACGGCCGGCCGATCGCGAGCTCGCTCGCCGTCTACCGGCGCGGCGCAAACGGCGGTGGCACGCTGTACGGCCGCTACTGGGGCGCGCTCGAGCACGTGCCCTGCCTGCATTTCGAAACGGCGTACTACCAGCTGCTCGAATTCTGCATCGAGGCCGGGCTCGATACGTTCGAAGGCGGCGCGCAGGGCGAGCACAAGCTCGCGCGCGGCTTCCTGCCGACCGTCACGCATTCCGCGCACTGGCTCGCGCATCCGGCGTTCTCCGATGCGGTCGCGCATTTTCTCGCACGCGAGACCGAGCATATCCACGCGTACGTCGACGAGTTGCGCGAGCACGATCCGTTCCGGCGCAGCACCGGCTAGCGTCATCCGGCATACCGGCATGCGGCGAGGCCGCGCATGGCCTCGCCGCATGCCGCACGAACGCAGCCGGCTCAGTGCGCGGCGAGCGTCACCGTCTGCGACAGCGCCTGCGGGTCACGCGACGACGCGGCCGCCAACAGCCCGTAGCTGCCCGCGCCGATCCGCCATGCGTGCGCATTCGCATCCCACACCGCGAAGCGCTGCGCCGGCACCGCAACACTGACCGTGCGCGCCTCGCCCGGCTGCAGCGCGACCCGGGTCCAGCCGACGAGCCGCTTCGGCGGCTCGCCGAGCGACGCGGGCAGCGCTGCGTAGATTTGCACCGTGTGCGTACCGGCACGCGTGCCCGTGTTCGTCACCGTCACGCCGACCGTCACGTTGCCCGCTGCGTCCGCCCGCGCCGACATCGCCGACAACGCATACGTCGTGTACGACAGCCCGTAGCCGAACGGAAACAGCGGCTCGATCGCCTTCGCGTCGAACCAGCGATAGCCGTACGCGAGCCCTTCCGCATAGACGTTCCGCGTATTCGACGGGTCGATCGTCGGCTGCGGCAGGTCGGCCTCCTGCTTCGGGAACGTCAACGGCAGCCGGCCCGACGGATTCGCGTCTCCGAACAGCAGGTCGGCGATCGCCTGGCCGCCCTGTGCGCCCGGGTACCATGCGTCGAGCACGCCGTGCACGTTGGCAAGCCACGGCATCAGCACGGGGCTGCCGTTCTCGAGCACGACGATCACACGCTTCGCCTTCGCGGCGACCGCGGCGATCAGCGCGTTCTGGTCGTATTGCTGGTTGTACGGGTCGGCCTTCGCATCGGGCAGCGACAGGCTCGCGAGGTCGAGGCCTTCGGTCTGCCACTGCGTGGCGAACACGATCGCGACATCGGCCTGAGCGGCCGCGGTGGCCGCCGCGTTCGCGTCGGTCCCGTCGAGATAGCTGACCGACGCGTTCGGCGCCTTCGCGCGGATCGCCGCGAGCGGCGCGGACTTGTACCAGGTCGCGCACCCGCCGAACAGCATGTCGGCCGGTTGCTGACAGGACGTCACCGCGTTGCCGTCGATCGCCGGCACCGCACCCGAGCCGCCGCCCGACAGCACGCCCGCATCCGCGTGCCCGCCGATCACGACGACCGACTTGAGCGTGCCGGCGGCCAGCGGCAGCACCGGCTGCGTGTCGCCCGACGCGGCCGCGTTCTTCAGCAGCACCGCCGCTTGCCGGGCGATCGCGAGCGCGTCGGCATTGCCGGCGGCTTCGTCGATCGCGCCGCCCGGCTTCGGCGGCGCGTCCATCACGCCGATGCGGATCAGCGTGCGCAGCTTGCGCTGCACCATGTCGTTCAGCCGCGCGGCCGACACGCTGCCGGCCTGCAGCGCCGCGCGCAGCTTCGAATTGAAGTACGAGCCGAGCGGCGCGTTGCCGTCGTCGGCCGCGCCGGGCTGTTCCTCGTCGAGCCCGGCCTGCACGGCCGCGACCGTCGAATGCGTCGCGCCCCAGTCCGACTGCACGACGCCCTTGAAGCCCCACTCGTTCTTCAGCACGGTCGTCAGCAGATACGGGCTCTCGCACGCATACACGCCGTTGAGCTTGTTGTACGAGCACATCACGTTGCCCGGCTGGCCGTCCTTCACGCCGATCTCGAACGCGAGCAGTTCGGCCTCGCGCATGGTCCGCTCGTCGACGACCGAATCGACCGTCATCCGGTTGGTTTCCTGGTCGTTGAACGCGAAATGCTTGATCGTCGCGATCACCTTCCGCGCCTGCGTGGCCTGCGTGCGCGCGGCGCTCAGCGTGCCCGCGAGCACCGGATCCTCGCCCATGTATTCGAAGGTGCGGCCGTTGCGCGGCTCGCGCGCGAGGTTCACGCCGCCGCCGAGCCCTTCCGCGAACCCGAGCGCGCGCAATTCGAGCGCGATGCGCGTGCCGTAGGTGCCCGCGAGCGCCGGATCCCACGTCGCCGCGAGCGCGACCGGCGCGGGCAGCGCGGTCACGCGCGCATTCTTCACGTTCACGCCGCCCGCCGAATCGGCGCTGCTGAGCGCCGGAATGCCGAGCCGCGGCACGCCCGGGATGTAGCTTGCGCCGTTCAGCGCGTCGGCCGGAAACGGGCCGCCGAGGTTGAGCGCGGGCATGCCGGTACCGTGCACGAGCTGCAGTTTCTCGTCGGTCGTCAGTTGCGCGACGAGTGCGGCCGCGCGCTGGTCGGCCGCCGCGTCGGGGTCGGCCGGCGCATGGATGTCGTCGCCTCCGCACGACGCGAGCAGCATCGTGAGCGCACATGCGGACGCAATCGTCGAACACCGGAACAGCGAAGTTTTCATTGATCCTCCAGAATCGTTCTGTTGTACTGGTCGCCAAACTCTTCCGTCGAGTCTAAAAAACGACCGGTCACCACGCTTGACCGGCAGGAGCATGCGTTGACCTCTCGCAGCGGGGACAAACCCGAACGGCATGACGACAGGGGGCAGACATGGAGTTGAGACAGAAATCGGTATCCGTGCGGATCTACCGCTGGCTGTGCGAGGACGCGCGCGCAAACGGCATCGATCCCACTGCGCTTTACGAGACGCTCGGCATCGGGCCGGCCGAGCTCACCGACGACACGCGCCGCATCGCCGGCGACCGGCACGTAGCCGCGATGCAGCTGACGAGCGGCTGGCCGCTGTCGTGGCATCACCCGCCACCGCAGGTCGTGCCTTGGCTCGTGGCGTTCCCCGAGCTCGCGGGCATCACGTGCAACGCGGCGACGCTGCGCGGCGCGCTGCACGGCTACCTGCGCTATCGCGAGCTGATCGGCAACGTCGACTGGGTCTTCGCACACGAGAGAGGCGACGCGATCGCGCTCGAGTACGTGAACGAAGGAGACGGCCGGCACGCGGGCAGCGCGTTCGCCAATCTCGCGATCCTCGCGGCGCTTGCGCGCCTGTACGATCCGCACGTGCGCATCGACGACGCCGAATTCGCCGGCCGCGCGTTCGCGTCCGTTGCCGCGCTGCGC
Source organism: Burkholderia sp. SIMBA_062 (assembly GCF_046534765.1). Classification (NCBI taxonomy): domain Bacteria; kingdom Pseudomonadati; phylum Pseudomonadota; class Betaproteobacteria; order Burkholderiales; family Burkholderiaceae; genus Burkholderia; species Burkholderia sp. SIMBA_062. The sequence goes on along the minus strand of NZ_JAWRYD010000010.1, from coordinate 41,270 downwards.
GACATGCTCGGCGCACCGGTGGCGTTCGAGGCCGCGCACAACCGCATCGTGCTGCGCTCCCCGCACTTCGACACGCCGTTCGAGCGCTACAACGCGCCGCTCGCCGGCATCCAGCGTCATGCGGCCGACGACGCGCGCGAGCGCGTGCGCGCACGCTCGACATTCGGCGCGTCGGTCGAACAATGCGTGCGCGACTGGCTGCGCACCTCCGACGATACCGACGTGCCGGCCGATACGCTGATGCAGCACGTGTGCACGCGCTTCGCGATGTCGCGCTGGACGCTGCGCCGGCGGCTGCATCGGGAAGCGGTCGGTTTCCATGCGCTCGTCGCGCAGGCGCGGCTCGGCGAGGCGCGCGACCTGCTGCTCAATACGCAGTTGCCGATCGGCGAGATCGGCGTGCGCGTCGGCTTCCGTTCGACGAGCGCATTCACGCGCTTCTTCACGCGCGAACTCGGCGCGGCGCCGAGCCGCTTTCGCGACGGGCACGGCGACCGGTGGCGTTGACGCACGCTTTTTCTGAGACACTGGCGGCTTCGCATCCCGCCGCCCTGCCATGTCCTGGTTTCTGTATCTGATCGAATGCGCGGACGACAGCGTCTACACGGGCATCACGACCGATGTCGCCGCGCGCTTCGACGAACACGCGTCCGGCAAGGGCGCGCGCTATACACGCTCGCGCAAGCCGCGCGCGGTGCTCGCGGCGTTTCCTCTGCCCGACCGGTCCAGCGCGTCGCGCGCCGAATACTGGGTGAAGCGGCTCACGCCCGCGAAAAAGCGCGAGTTGGCGGCCGGCTTGCGCACGCTCGAATCAGTGTTGCCGGCGGTGATTGCGCTCGACGAGCGCAACGATGCGGCCAAGGCGGCTAATACCGAACCGGTTGCCGGGAAAACGGCGAAGGCGGGGAACGTCGCCGGGCCTGCAGCGGCCGCGAAGACGGTGAATACAGTGGAAACGGCGAAGCCTGCGAAAGGCAAACAAGCGTCGAAGTCGACGCAATCGAACCAGGCCGCACCGGACGCGAAACGGGCAAAAGCCGACGGCGACGCCGCCGCAAAAAAGACGTCGTTGCGTGGTACGCCGGTAAAGAAGGCCGGCCCGCCTCCAGCAGCGTCGCCAAAAAGGAAGGCATCGACCGCCGTCGGCAAACCGGCAGCGAACGCACGCGAAGACGCCGATTCCGTACCGACGCGGCGCCGCCCATCGACCACGCGATCCGCCGGAGCGACCGAAGCGACCGAAGCGACCAAGGCGGCCACGTCACCCGCCGCCGCGCCCCGCGCGAAGCGCATGAAGCAGGCACCGGCCACCCCACGCCCGCAGGCGTCCGCGTCCGCGCCCGCCCGCCGGAAAACCGTGCGCACAAAACAAAACCGCGCGGCCTCCTGAGGAGACACGCGCGGTTTGCGTTCCGAACGAACCGGCGCGAAGCCGGCCAACGGGCTTACTTCTTGTAGTTCGCGGCGCCGTCGGTGATTTCCTTGTGCGCGGCGTCGATGCCGGCCCAGCCTTCGACCTTCACCCACTTGCCCTTCTCGAGCGCCTTGTACTGCTCGAAGAAGTGCTTGATCTGATCCTTCAGGTACTCGGGCACGTCGTCGATCGACTTCAGGTTCGCCGTCATCGGGCAGACCTTGTCGTGCGGCACGGCGACCAGCTTCGCGTCGACGCCCGACTCGTCGGTCATCTGCAGCATGCCGAGCACGCGCGAACGCACGATCGAGCCGGCCAGCAGCGGGAACGGCGTGATCACCAGCACGTCGACCGGATCGCCGTCGCCCGACAGCGTCTGCGGAATGTAGCCGTAGTTCACCGGGTAGCGCATGCCGGTACCGATGAAGCGGTCGACGACGAGGAGACCCAGTTCCTTGTCCGCCTCGTACTTCACCGGATCGCTCTGCGCGGGGATCTCGATGATCACGTTGAAATCGTGCGGCAGGTCCTTGCCGGCCGGAACATGATTAAAGCTCATAGCGCTCTCTGTTGGTCGATGGAATTCGGGACAGGGGCGCCGCGGGCGCTGCACCGCCGCGGGCGTCCCCGCAGGGAATGCGCCATTATAGCCAATCGACCGGTGGCGTCCGGATGACGATCGGCGCGATAATCGTTCCGGATGTCCGGCCACCGAACCGCGGGCGACGTCATCCGTCGCCGCGAAGCATGGGACCCGAGGAGCAGGCATGGAAGAAGCGAAGCACTTCATCGCGGGCGAATGGACGTTGCCCGCGCAGCTGGAGACAATCCCGGTCGTCGATCCCTCCGACGGCCAGCCGTTCGCGACGATCGCGCGCGGCACCGCACCCGACATCGAGCGCGCGGTCGCCGCAGCCCGCGAAGCGTTCGTGGGCCCGTGGGGCGCGGCGAGCGCCGCCGAGCGCGGCCGCGTGCTGATGCGGCTGTCGGCGCGCATCGCCGACCATCTCGAGGAACTCGCGACGATCGAGGCGCGCGACACCGGCAAGCCGCTGAAGCAGGCGCGTGCCGATGCCGCCGCGCTCGTGCGCTATTTCGAGTTCTACGCGGGCGCCGCCGACAAGCTGCACGGCGAGACCCTCCCCTATCAGGCCGGCTACACGGTGCTGACGGTGCGCGAGCCGCACGGCGTCACCGGCCACATCGTGCCGTGGAACTACCCGATGCAGATCTTCGGGCGCAGCGTCGGCGCGGCGCTCGCGGCCGGCAACGCGTGCGTCGTGAAGCCGGCCGAGGATGCGTGCCTGTCGGTGCTGCGCGTCGCCGAGCTGGCCGCCGAAGCCGGGCTGCCAGCCGGTGCGCTCAACATCGTCACCGGCTATGGCCATGAAGCGGGCGCCGCGCTCGCGCGCCACCCCGGCATCGACCACATCTCGTTTACGGGCTCGCCCGCGACCGGCAAGCTGGTCACGCAGATGGCCGCCGAGAACCACGTGCCCGTCACGCTCGAGCTCGGCGGCAAGTCGCCGCAGATCGTGTTCGCCGATGCCGATCTCGAAGCGGCGCTGCCCGTGCTCGTGTCGGCGATCGTGCAGAACGGCGGGCAGACCTGCTCGGCCGGCAGCCGCGTGCTGATCGAGCACGCGGTCTACGAGCCGCTCGTCGATCGGCTCGCCACCGCATTCAACGGGCTGCGGGTCGGCCCGAGCCGCGCGGATCTCGACTGCGGCCCGCTGATCAACGCGAAGCAGCAGCAGCGCGTGTGGGATTTCCTGTCCGACGCGCAGCACGACGGCATTCCGATGGCAGGGCACGGCCAGGTCGTCGCCGACGCGCCCGAAAGCGGCTTCTACCAGGCCCCCGCGCTGCTGCGCGACGTGCCGGCGTCGCACCGGCTCGCGCAGGAGGAAGTGTTCGGCCCGGTGCTCGCCGCGATGCGTTTCGTCGACGAGGAGGAAGCGGTCGCACTCGCGAACGGCACGCCGTACGGCCTCGTCGCCGGCATCTGGACCCGCGACGGCGCGCGCCAGCTGCGTGTCGCGCGGCGCCTGCGCGCCGGTCAGGTGTTCATCAACAACTACGGTGCGGGCGGCGGCGTCGAACTGCCGTTCGGCGGCGTCGGCCACTCGGGTCATGGCCGCGAGAAAGGCTTCGAGGCGCTGTATGGCTTCACCGCACTGAAGACGATCGCGATCCGGCACGGCTGACCAGTTGAACCCGGCCGGCAACGACCGGCCGCGCACCGACACACCACGCACGCATCCAACAGAGGAGACACACCATGCGGTTGAGCGGCAAGACGGCCATCGTCACCGGCGGCGGCTCGGGCTTCGGCGAGGGCATCGCGAAGACCTATGCGCGTGAAGGCGCGAACGTCGTCGTCAACGACCTGAACGGCGCAGCGGCGGAGCGGGTCGCGAGCGAGATCGCGCTGGCGGGCGGCAAGGCGATCGCGGTCGCGGGCGACGTGTCGAGGGACGCCGACTGGCGCGCGCTGCTGCAGGCCGCGCTCGACGATTTCCACTCAGTGCAGATCGTCGTGAACAACGCCGGCACCACGCACCGCAACAAGCCGGTGCTCGACGTGACGGAAGCCGAGTTCGATCGCGTGTACGCCGTCAACATGAAGAGCCTGTTCTGGAGCGTCCAGACCCTGGTTCCGTATTTCCGCGCGCAGGGTGGCGGCGTGTTCGTGAACGTCGCGTCGACGGCCGGCGTGCGGCCCCGCCCGGGCCTCGTCTGGTACAACAGCACGAAGGGCGCGATGATCACCGCGAGCAAGTCGCTCGCGGCCGAGCTCGGCGCCGACCGGATCCGCGTGAACTGCATCAACCCGGTGCTCGGCGAGACGGGCCTGATGACCGAGTTCATGGGCTGCGAGGACACGCCGGAGAATCGCCGCCGGTTCCTCGCGACGATTCCGCTCGGCCGCTTCTCGACGCCGCAGGACATCGCGAACGCGGCCCTGTACCTCGCATCCGACGAAGCCGAGTTCATCACCGGCGTCTGTCTCGAAGTCGACGGCGGGCGCTGCATCTAGCCGCACGACCGCGATTGCGGCGCGCCGGCATCTCGGGCCGCCTCCACGCACGGTGCATCGACGCATCGGCATTGCTTCGCAAGACACCGGATCGGGTGCCGACGCGCCGGCTCCGGGCATATGACAAAACAAGGACAGGAGACAACATGGCTACATCGATGCAGTCGCTGCCGGGCTCGTCCGGCGCATTCGAGGAAGCAACCTATCGCAAGGTGTCGTGGCGGCTCACGCCGCTGCTGCTGCTGTGCTACGTGGTCGCGTATCTCGATCGCGTGAACGTCGGCTTCGCGAAGCTGCAGATGGCGAGCGACCTGAATCTCAGCGACACGGTCTACGGGCTTGGCGCCGGGATCTTCTTCTTCGGCTACTTCCTGTTCGAAGTCCCGAGCAACATCATCCTGCACAAGGTGGGCGCGCGCGTCTGGATCGCGCGCATCATGGCGACGTGGGGCGTGATCTCGATCCTGACGATGTTCGTCACGACGCCCGCGATGTTCTACGTGATGCGCTTCCTGCTCGGCGTCGCCGAAGCCGGCTTCTTCCCCGGCGTGATCCTGTATCTCACCTACTGGTATCCCGCGCACCGGCGCGGCCGGATGACCACGTTCTTCATGACCGCCGTCGCACTGTCCGGCGTGATCGGCGGCCCGATCTCGGGCTTCATCCTGAAGGCGTTCAACGGCGTGAGCGGCTGGCACGGCTGGCAATGGCTGTTCCTGCTCGAAGGGATCCCGTCGGTGCTGGCCGGCGTGCTCGTGTTCTTCGCGCTCGACGACCGGATCTCCAAGGCCAAATGGCTCACCGACGACGAAAAGGCGCTGCTCGCGCGCAACGTCGACGCGGAGGAAGCGACCAAGGAAGACCTGCCGCTCGGCGCGGTGATGGCGAGCCCGCGCGTGTGGCTGATGGCGCTCATCTACTTCTCGTTCGTGATGGGGCTGTACGGCGTCGGCTTCTGGCTGCCGACGATCATCAAGGCGACCGGCGTGGTCGACACGTTCATGATCGGCCTGCTGTCGGCGATTCCGTATGCGGCGGCGGTGGTCGCGATGATCCTGATCGCGCACAGCGCGGACAAGCGGCGCGAACGACGCTGGCACCTTGCGATTCCGGCCGCGTTCGGCGCGCTCGGGCTCGTGTTGTCGGTGATCTGGGCGCATCAGACGGCGCTCGCGATGCTCGGCCTCACGCTCGCGACGATGGGCATCCTGACGACGCTGCCGCTGTTCTGGAGCCTGCCGACCGCGTTCCTCGGCGGCGCGGCGGCCGCGGCCGGCATCGCGATGATCAACTCGATCGGCAACCTCGCGGGTTTCCTGAGCCCGTACCTGATGGGCTGGCTCAAGCAGGCGACGGGCGCCAACGACGCGGGCATGTACATGCTCGCCGCGTTTCTCGTGCTCGGCGGGTTGCTCGCGCTGTCGGTGCCGAAACGGCTCGTCGACAAGTGATGCGCGGCGCGTAAAGCAGCGCCGGGCACACCGGACACACCTAACGAACAAGCACGCCGGTCGATGGCCGGCTCCGCGAAGCGCCCCGACGGCCGGCATTGCCCGGCCGCCGGGGCGTTTTCGATTTCCGGACAGACAAACCCCGGATTGGCCGGATGCTTCGCCGACCGGATGAAGACACCATGCGTCCCGACCGCCTCGCGCCGAATAGAAAATGCCCCGAAGGCCAACTGGCATTCGGGGCATATCCACGCGCGGCCGACGACCGCCGCCGCGTCAGACCACGGTGATCGCGAGCGCGCTTTCGCGGTAGTGCTTCGCCGCCTTGTCGGTTTCGCCGAGATGCTCGAACAGGCGTGCTAGCGCACGGTGCGCACGCACTTTCAGCGCCTCGTTGTCGGCCTGCTTCAGCGCGGCCTCGAGGAACGACTGCGCCTTGCCCCACAGCTGCTGCTGCTGGCAGAGACGGCCGAGCGCGAACAGCAGGTCGGCATCGTCCGGGTGATCCTTCTTCCACCCTTCGGCCTTCTGGATCAGCGGCAGCGCATCGCCGCCGGCCGTATCCGGATAGCGGCGCAGCAGCCGCGCATCCCAGTTGTGCGCGAGCGCTTCCTCGACGATACGGCGCGCTTCGGGGCGGCGCTCGAGCGGCACCAGCAGTTCGGCCGCAAGATCGGCGAGGCGCGGCGACTGACGCTCGAGCGGCGACAGCGACTGCCACACCTCGAGCAGCGCGTCCGGATCGTGCCGGCGTTCGCGCAGCAGGTTCTCCGCCGCCTGCTGGCGCAGCCGCACGGCCGCGGCCGGATGCAGCGCCTCGCGCTTCTCGAGCGCCTTCGCGAGCTTCAGCACCTCGGCCCAGTTCTTCAACTGCTGCTGCGCGCGCAGCGCGACCTGCTGCGCATGGATGCGCTTGCCGCCCGCCTGCAGATCGGCCAGCGCGGCGAGCGCGCCGTCGGCATCGCGTGCATCCGCGCGCATGTCGGCCGCGGCGAGGAGCCTCGCGTCCTGCCATTCGGGCGCGTCGACCTTCGACAGCCAGTCGTCGCGGCGCGTGTACTCGTGCATCCGGTGCGCAGCCGTGGCCCCGACGAGACTCGCGGCGCCCAGGTTCGCATCGACCGACAGCGCTTCACGCGCGGCCTTCTCCGCCCGCGAGAAACGGCCCGCGTACAGGTTCGCGATCGCATCGCGCAGCGACGCCTGCGCCTTCTCGTTGCGCGAACGCGCACGATACGCGGCGACCCGCTGCGGCATGCGCCAGATGTTGCGCACGATGCGCAGCAGCGCGTACACGACGATGAACAGCACGACGATGGCGATCACGAACAGGTTCAGCGACACGTCGATCCGGTAAGGCGGATAGACGAGCAGCACCTGCCCCGCGTCGAAACGGCCGACGGTGGCGAGCGCCGCGGCGATCCCGAACAGGATCGCGAGCCAGACGATTCCTCGAAGCGTCATCGTTACCCCCGGCTCTTGAACTGCTGAACGGCGTTCAGGCTAGTGTTCAGGTTCGGCACCGCGACCGTCAACGATGCGCCGTCGACCTGCCTGAGCAGATCCTGGACGGTTTGCGTGTCCTTCGATGCCTGGTCGAAATACTTGCCGAGCGACGCCTGGGCCGCATGCAGGTCGGCCTTCATCGCGCCGTCGTTGCGCGCGAGCAGCGACAGCCGCGCGGTGAGCAGGCGCAGCTTCACGTTCTCGCGCACGAAGTAGCCCTGGTCGGGCGACGCGAGCATCGCGTCCGCATTGTCGATCCGGCGCACCTGCACGAGGCCCTTCAATTGCTCGCCGAGGCCCGCCGAGAAGTCATGCCACCACACCTTCCAGCGCGGCGTGTCGGCCGCGACCGACGATGCGGCATCGGCCGGCGCGGCCTTCGGCGCCGCGTGCGGAACGATCGCCTCGCCCGACAGCGGCAGCGCGTCGATCTTCGCGATCGCGTCGTCGAGCTTGATCGCGAGGCCCGTGAGGTCGGCCGACGGTGCGGCCTTCAGCTTCTCGATGTCCTGCGCGAGCGCCTTGCGCACCGTGACGGCCTGCGCGCTCTGCGACGTCGCGAGGCGCGCGTCGGCATTCTGCAGCGCGATCAGCGCGAGCTGCGTGTTGCCGGTCAGTTGAAGCTGCTGGCTCGCGCTCGACAGCATCTGGTCGACTTCTTCCAGCATCCACGCGTCGCGGTTGCGCGACAGGTCCTGGTACTGCTGCTGCAGCGCCTGCTGCGCGCTCTGCGCGTCGGCGAGCTTGCCGTCGAGCTGCGCGAGCTGCGTATCGACCTGGTGCGTGCCCGCGAGCGCCTGCTCGGTCTTCATGCGCGTCTCGGCCGTTTGCGCGTCGAGCGCCTTCTGGCGCGCGACGAACGTGGCGTCGAGCCGGTCGACCTTGCGGTTCAGCGCGTAGGCGCCCACGCCCGCGGCGCAGCCGAGCACGACGACGACGAACCACAGCGCCGCGCTGCTGGCGCGGCGCGCAGGCGCTTGCGCGGGATAAGGGGGACTGGACGGCAGCGCGGATGCAGCGGCCGGCTGGGAAGCGACGCTTTTGGAATCGTTGGTATCTGTCATGCGTTTAGTCACCGGTGCGGCTGTCGCCGGTTGGACGGCCTCGTCGGCCATCGTTCGAAACGCGCGGACGATGCGCTCATCGCCCGCGCCGGTCAGCGTAATCCTATCAAAACCCAGTGCGCGGGCGGTCTGCTCGATGCGCGGGTGCGGCGTCACGAGCGGCGCATGCTTCAGCGCTTCGATCTCGGCGTCGTTCAGGTGCGTGCGCGCGAGTTCATGCAAATTGCGCACCCCTTCCGAGCTCGTGACGAGCCACGCGTGCGGCGCGCCGGCGAGCAGCGCATGCACGCGCTCCCACGCGCCGACGCGCGGCTCGGGCACGACGCGCCGGTACGCGGCGACCAGCGTGACGTCCGCGCCGGCTTCGCGCAGCCGCTCGGCGAGCCATTCGCGCCCGCCGTCGCCGCGCACGATCAGCACGCGCTTGGCCGCAAGCGCCTGCGCGCCGCCGAACGCGGCCTCGATGCTCGCGAACAGGTTTTCCGAATCGTAATGCGGCACGCCGCCGTCGGCGGGCGCCTGCGGCGCGATCACGCGATGCGCGGGCGCGGCGATCCCGTGGCGCTCGAGCGCCGCGACGCTGCCCGGGCCGACGACGCCGACCGGCAGCGCATTCGGCCAGATCGCGCCGTACTGCGCGAGCGCGCGGTCGATCGCGTTCGGCGACACGAAGATCACCAGCGCGTAACGGTCAAGCGCCGCGAACGCGGCGTCGAGCGGCGCCGGATCGTCCACCGGCGCGATGTCGATCAGCGGGAATTCAAGCACGTCGCAGCCGGCCTCGGCCAGCTGGGCCGAGAGTCCGGCCGACTGGCCGTCCGGACGCGTCAGGACGGCGGTGAACGCGCGCGCGCCGCCCGCCATCAGGCGTCGCCCTTGCCGGCCTGCGACGCGGCCAGCAGTGCGTTGACGATGTCGAGCGCGCCCTGCGCCTCGAGCTCGTCGGACACCGCGCGGCCGAGCGCGAGCGCATCGGCGACGGTCATGACGGCGCCGCACTCCTCGGCCGTCAGCACGCGCTGGCCGTCGGTCGTCGACACGCGGCCCGTCAGGTAAAGCTCGCCGGCGCGCCACACCGCGTGCGCGGCGAGCGGCACCTCGCAGCTGCCGCCGAGTGCGCGCGACACCATCCGCTCGGCCTCCACCGCGAGCGCGGTCTGCGGGTCGTGCAGCGGCGCGAGCCAGGCGGCGACGTCCGTGCGATGCGCGGCGATTTCGATGCCGAGCGCGCCCTGACCGGCGGCGGGCGGGCTGTCCTCGACGTCGATCAGTGTACGGATTCGCGCTTCGAGGCCGAGGCGCTTGAGGCCGGCGGCCGCGAGAATGATCGCCGCGTAGTCGCCGCGATCGAGCTTCGACAGGCGCGTGTCGAGGTTGCCGCGCAGCGGCAGCACGTCGAGATGCGGATAGCGCGCGCGCAGCATCGCCTCGCGGCGCAGGCTCGACGTGCCGACGACGGCGCCGGCCGGCAGCGCGTCGAGCGACGCGTAGTCGTTCGACACGAACGCATCGCGCGGATCCTCGCGCTCCATGATCGCGGTAAGCGCGAAGCCGTCGGGCAGCGCCATCGGCACGTCCTTCAGCGAATGCACGGCCAGGTCGGCGCGGCCGTCGGCGAGCGCATTCTCCAGCTCCTTCACGAACAGGCCCTTGCCGCCGACCTTCGACAGCGTACGATCGAGAATCTGGTCGCCGCGGGTCGTCATCCCGAGGATTTTCACGTCGCAAGCTGGATATAATTTGCGCAGCGCATCACGCACATGTTCGGCTTGCCACATCGCCAGGCGGCTCTCGCGCGAAGCAATCGTCAGCGTCGCGGGCACGTGTGCCGAAATAGTCTCGGAATTCATTGCTGGAACATCGAAGGACGGGATGGAAGATCGAACAATGGTAGCACGCACGCTTCGGCCCGCCCGGGCCCGGAGCCCATGCCCGCCGCGCTTCGGCGCGAGCGGCGACACCGACGCGCGGATGTGCCGCACGTAGCTGGTTGCTTGACCGCAGTTCCCGTAGTTTCCGCAGTCCCCGCAGTCCCTTTTGACTCGAGCTTTCCCAAGGAAACCCATCGTGAAGTCTTCCGGATCGGCGCGTACGACGCGCCGCAATGCTGCCCTGCCCCCCTCCGACGCCCAGACGGGCACTATCGCCACCGCCGCGAACGGCCGTGCGAAAACGGCAACGAAACCGAAAGACCCGATACCTCCGACAAAACGCGCGATCAAGACCGCGGGCCCGGCTGCCCGCACGGCGAAGCCCGGCGTGCGCACGCGCGAGGACAAGGACGGCCCGCTGTTCGAGGACATCCGCTTCCTCGGCCGCCTGCTCGGCGACGTGGTGCGCGAACAGGAAGGCGACACGGTGTTCGACGTCGTCGAGACGATCCGCCAGACCGCGGTGAAGTTCCGTCGCGAAGACGACAGCGAAGCCGCGCAGACCTTGGAAAAGAAGCTGCGCAAGCTGACGCCGGAGCAGACGGTGAGCGTCGTGCGCGCGTTCAGCTATTTCTCGCACCTCGCGAACATCGCGGAAGACCGTCACCACAACCGCCGCCGCCGCATCCATGCGCTGGCCGGCTCCGCGCCGCAGCCCGGCACCGTCGCGTACGCGCTCGAACAGCTGAAGACGACCGGCAACGCGTCGAAGCGCCTGCTGCAGCGCTTCTTCGACGATGCGCTGATCGTGCCGGTGCTGACCGCGCACCCGACCGAAGTGCAGCGCAAGAGCATCCTCGACGCGCAGCACGACATCGCGCGGCTGCTCGCCGAGCGCGACCAGCCGCTCACCGCGCGCGAACGCTCGTATAACGAATCGATGCTGCGCGCGCGCGTGACCGCGCTGTGGCAGACCCGCATGCTGCGCGACTCGCGCCTGACGGTCGGCGACGAGATCGAGAACGCGCTGTCGTACTACCGCGCGACGTTCCTCGACGAGCTGCCCGCGCTGTACGGCGACATCGAGGCCGCGCTCGCCGAGCACGGCCTGCCGGCGCGCGTGCCCGCGTTCTTCCAGATGGGCAGCTGGATCGGCGGCGATCGCGACGGCAACCCGAACGTCACCGGCCCGACGCTCGACGAAGCGATCAACCGCCAGTCCGCGGTGATCCTCGAACACTATCTGGAGCAGGTTCACAAGCTCGGCGCCGAGCTGTCGGTGTCGAACCTGCTGGTCGGCGCGAACGACGCGGTGAAGGCGCTCGCGGCCGCCTCGCCCGACCAGTCGCCGCACCGCGTCGACGAACCGTATCGCCGCGCGCTGATCGGCATCTACACGCGGCTCGCCGCCAGCGCGCGCGTGCGGCTCGGCGAAGGCACGGTGCCGGTGCGCAGCGCGGGCCGCGGCGCGCCGCCGGTGCGCGCGATTCCGTACGCGGATTCCGAAGCGTTCGTCGCCGACCTGAAGGTGCTGACCGCCTCGCTCGAAGAACACCACGGCGCGTCGCTCGCCGCGCCGCGCCTGGCGCCGCTGGTGCGCGCGGCCGAAGTGTTCGGCTTCCATCTCGCGAGCATCGACCTGCGCCAGAGCTCCGACATCCACGAAGCCGTGGTCGCCGAGCTGTTCGCGCGTGCCGGCGTCGAAGCCGACTACGCCGCGCTCGCCGAGCAAGACAAGCTGCGCGTGCTGCTGGCCGCGCTCGCCGATCCGCGCCCGCTGCGCTCGCCGTACCTCGAATACTCGGCGCTCGCGCAAAGCGAGCTCGGCGTGTTCGAGAAGGCCCGCGACGTGCGCGCGCAGTTCGGCGCACGCGCGGTGCGCAACTACATCATCTCGCATACGGAAACCGTCAGCGACCTCGTCGAGGTGCTGCTGCTGCAGAAGGAAACGGGCCTGCTCGAAGGCCCGCTCGGCAGCCATGCGAAGAACGGCCTGATGGTGATCCCGCTGTTCGAGACGATCCCCGACCTGCGCGACGCCGCGCGCATCATGCGCGAATACTTCGCGCTGCCGGGCATCGACGCGCTGATCGCGCACCAGGGCGCCGAGCAGGAGGTGATGCTCGGCTACTCGGACAGCAACAAGGACGGCGGCTTCCTGACGTCGAACTGGGAGCTGTATCGCGCCGAACTCGCGCTCGTCGACGTGTTCCGCGAACGCAAGATCACGCTGCGGCTGTTCCATGGCCGCGGCGGCACGGTCGGCCGCGGGGGTGGCCCGACCTACCAGGCGATCCTGTCGCAGCCGCCGGGTACCGTGAACGGCCAGATCCGCCTGACCGAACAGGGCGAGGTGATCGCGAGCAAGTTCGCGAACCCCGAAATCGGCCGGCGCAACCTCGAGACGGTGGTCGCCGCGACGCTCGAGGCGTCGCTGCTGCCGCAGTCGAACGCGCCCGCGCAACTGCCCGCGTTCGAAGCCGCGATGCAGACGCTGTCGGACGCCGCGATGGCGTCGTATCGCGCGCTCGTCTATGAAACGCCCGGCTTCACCGACTACTTCTTCTCGTCGACGCCGATCACCGAGATCGCGGAGCTGAACATCGGCAGCCGGCCGGCCTCGCGCAAGCTGCAGGACCCGAAGAACCGCAAGATCGAGGATCTGCGCGCGATTCCGTGGGGCTTCTCGTGGGGTCAGTGCCGGCTGCTGCTGACGGGCTGGTACGGCTTCGGCAGCGCGGTGAGCGCGTATCTCGACGGCGCGCAGGACGCGGCCGAACGCACGAAGCGCCTGACGCTGCTCAAGAAGATGAACAAGACCTGGCCGTTCTTCGCGAACCTGCTGTCGAACATGGACATGGTGCTCGCGAAGACCGATCTCGCGGTCGCGTCGCGCTATGCGCAGCTGGTCGCCGACCGCAAGCTGCGCAAGCACGTGTTCGAGCGGATCGTCGCGGAATGGGAGCGCACGTCGCAGGCGCTCGCGGAAATCACCGGGCAGGAAGGCCGCCTCGCGTCCAACCCGCTGCTCGCGCGCTCGATCAAGAACCGCTTCCCGTATCTCGATCCGCTGAACCACCTGCAGGTCGAGCTGATCAAGCGTCACCGCGCGGGCGACACGAACGCGCGGCTGCGCCGCGGGATTCACCTGACCATCAACGGGATCGCGGCCGGCCTGCGCAACACGGGCTGATCCGCGCGCGGCGCGGGTCCGCCTCGCGTCGTGCCGGCATCGCGATACGAAAGCCGCGATACGCGCGTCACGCGTATCGCGGCTTTTTTCATCGGATGGCGCGACGGTACGACGGCACGACCGTACGACGACGCGCCGCCGTGCCGCCGCTTCATCGCGCGTCGATCAGCAACGCGTCGTGCTCGAACGATCCGTCCGGCTGCACCGCGTAGTAGCCGCGCACCTCGTCGGGCGCATGCGCCCACAGCGCGCGGATGCCCGCGACGCTGTCGGCCGGCGTGCGGATCCGCTCGACCCACGTCTCGAAATCGATCGGCAGGCGCCAGCGGCGCTGCACGTGTGCATCGAAACCGGCGCCGCGGAACATCGCGAGCCATTCGTCGGCACGGTAGTCGCGCACGTGGGACGCGTCGCGCAGCACTTCCGCGGCCTGCAGATACGTGTCGAGCAGCGGATGGTCGTTGCCCGCGATGTCGATCATCAGCACGCGGCCGCCAGGCTTCAGCACACGGCGCATCTCGGCCAGCGCCGCGCGCACGTCGTGCCAGTGGTGCGCACTCATCCGGCTGACCACCCAGTCGAAGGTGCCCGCGTCGAACGGCAGCCGCTCGGCCGGGCCCTGCTGCGTGCGAATGTTCGCGAGCCCGCGCTCGCGCGCGGCGGCGTCGACGGTCGCGAGCATCGGCGCGGCGAGATCGTAGGCGACCACGTCGCGCACGTGCGGCGCGACCGCGAAGCTCGCGTGGCCCGCGCCGCAGCCGAGATCGAGCACCGCGCCGTCGGGCGTCGCGCGCACGGCATCCGCCAGTGCCTGCAGATCGGCGCCCGTCGCGTGGACCGTGCTCGTCAGGTAGGCGGCGGCCGTCGTGCCGAATGCGTCGGCGACCTGGTCGTGGTGTTTCATCGTTCGCTCCTTCGTTGGGTGGGGCGCGCGCTGGCTGCCAGCGCGCGAATCGCTACAATAGGGCCGCGCTTGTACCAGTACAAGTTAAGCGGTTATTCTGGTATTTGTTACACCTGCCTGATTTCCGGGCCGATCTTCGCCGCGCGTCCCGCGCCCCTTTTTGTCGTTTCAGCCGTTTCCGCATGAGCCAGCCGTCCTCCGCCCCCACCCCGCCGCTCGACGCCACGCCCGCCCGCGCGCTCGGCGAATTCATCCGCGCGCACCGCGAACGGCTGTCGCCGCAGGCCGTCGGCCTGCCGCCCGGCCCGCGCCGCCGCACGCCGGGGCTGCGGCGCGAGGAAGTCGCGCAGCTGTGCGGCGTCAGCCCGACCTGGTACACGTGGATCGAGCAGGGCCGCCCGGTGTCGGCGTCGGCCGACGCGCTCGCGCGGATCGCCGTCGCGCTGCAGTTGTCGAAGGCCGAACGCGCGTACCTGTTCGAGCTGGCCGCGCAGCGCGATCCGGCCGAGCCCGACGTCGCGGCCGGCGACCTGCCGCCGACGCTCGCGGCAACCGTCGCCGCGATCGCCACGCCTGCCTACGTGCTCGACCGGCAATGGAACGCCCTCGCGTGGAACGCGCCGGCCGCCGCGCTGTTCACGGGCTGGCTCGACGGCGAGCACGACCGCAACCTGCTGCGCTTCACGTTCATGGCGCCGGCCGCGCGCACGCTGATCGTCGACTGGGAAACCCGCGCGCGCCGGCTCGCGGCCGAATTCCGCGCCGACTCGATCCGCCACCTCGCCGACGCGCCGACCCGCGCGCTGATCGACGCGCTGATGGCCGGCAGCGACGCGTTCGCGCAGTACTGGGCGTCGCAGGACGTGTTCGAGCGCGAAGGCGGCCTGCGCGAGTTCGACCATCCGGCCGACGGCCGGCTCGTGTACCAGCAGATCACGCTGAAACCCGCGCACCGCGAAGACCTGAAGCTCGTCGTGCTGGTGCGCGATTGACGCGACTCAGAAGCTGATCGTCGCGGTAATGGTGTCGCTGTAGTTGCCGGGCGCCGGCGTCGGCTGTGCGGGGACGCGGCCATACACGGTGATCGCCTGCGCGAACCCGCTGCCGGTGCCGGTCGCCATCGACGTGCCGCCGGTGCCGTCGCCCCACGGCTGCGTGTGGCCGCTGTCCTGATAGAGCTGATAGCTGACCGAGCCGCCGCCCGTGCGCTGCATCGTGCGAGCGATGACACTGCCGCTGGCCCCGCCGTTCAACGCGATCTGGAATGCATCGCCGTTCGTGCACCGCGCACTGATCGAGCCGCTCGCGCTGAGCGCCGACGCCAGCACGCCCGCCGCCGGAAACGCAACGCCGGTCGCGCTGATGATGCAGTTGTTGATAACGGTGGCGGTAGCGGCAAAGCTCATCGTGCCGGCCGTCGACTGCGACGCGCACGGCGTCGGCAGCACCCCGAGCAGCGAAAAACTGAAGCTGTAGGCGGCCTGGTTGCCGCTGAAACTTTGCGTATAGACCGTGCTGGCATTGTTCACGGTCGGCACGGTCGGCTGGTTCGACGCGATGCGGCCATAGATGGTCACGTTGGTACTCGCGGTCGTGCCGAGCAGCGGTTTCGTCAACGAGACCGAGATCGGCGTCGTGCCGGCGCTCACCGCTCCCCAAGGCTGCGAATAGCCGGCGTCCTGATACAGGTCGTACTGCATCTGGTTCGTCCCGTTGGTCAGGTAGCGCGGGCTCGTGCCGCCGAGGTTCACGCAAACGAGCACGCCGGTGTTCAGACTCAATGCGTCCCACGTGCAACTGACCGTCATCGTGCTGTTCGTCGTATAAGCCTGCAGCGTGATCGGACTGACCGAACCGAAGCTCGGCACCGGCGGCGTCACGGAACACGTGTCCGCTCGGGCCGGCATCCACGGCATGCCGAGCAGCGCGGCCAGCAGCACGCACGATAGCGCGCGCATCCAGCGGCGCGCGATGTCGAATTCGTCATCCGCCATGCCTTTCCCCCGAAAATGCTCGTCCGCTCGACCGGGCTTCCGGCCCGGGCGGTGCCCCATCGTATCCGGCCGCGCATCAATCGTTCGCACTGTTACTTGATCCATGTCAAATCGGCCGCTGGCAAGCGGTCCGCAGCCCCGGACAATGCGTTCCGGGTCGGCGTTTTCTCGATTGCGCGCCCCTGAATCCGTGGAGTAGTCTTCCAACAACGACAGAGCGGTTACGGCGACCGGCAACAGACCACGCGGCGGGCACTCCGCGTCCGGACGACCCCTTGAACGGCAGGAGACAATCATAATGAACGATTCCCGACGTCGTGTTCTTTCGGCCATGCTTGCAGCCAGCGTCGCATTCGCGCCCGCGCTGCAGCCCGCTGCCATTGCGGCAGTCTATTCGAACGGCACCGCCACCGCCCAATTCACCGTCACGCTCACGATCCAGGCCAACTGTACGATCGCCGCGAACCCGCTCGCATTCGGCACGGCCGGTGTGCTCGCGTCGGCAGTCAACCAGCAGACCACGGTCTCCGTCACCTGCACGAACTCGACGCCCTACAACGTCGGACTCGACGGCGGCACGGTAAGCGGCTCGACGGTCGCCAGCCGGCTGATGGGCGGCACGACGACCGGCAATACCGGCACGACGGTCGGCTATCAGCTCTACCAGGACTCGGGCCACTCGACGATCTGGGGCAACACGCAGGGCACCGATACCGTCGGCGGCACCGGCACCGGTTCCGCGCAAGTGCTGAACGTGTACGGCCAGGTGCCCGCGCAAGCGACGCCGAAGCCCGACACCTACCAGGCCTCCGTCACCGCCACCGTGTACTTCTGACGCGCCATGGCATGGCTCCCGCGCGCATTGGCCGCGCTGTGCGTCGCGTCGGCGTGCGCGGCCGCATCCGCCGCCACGCTGCAGATCACGCCCGTGACGATCGAGCTGGCGCCGTCGGCGGCCGCCGCGAGCATGACGCTCAGCAATCCTGGCGGACAGCCGATCTACGGCCAGGTTCGCACCTATCGCTGGACGCAGCACAACGGCGACGACGTGATGACGCCGACCGACACGCTCGCCGCGTCGCCGCCGCTGCTGCAGATCGGCGCGAACGCCGAGCAGCTGATCCGGCTCGTGCGCACGGGCCGCGGCGCGCCGGCCGTCGAGGAAAGCTATCGCGTGCTGATCGATGAACTGCCCGCGCCCGGCACGCCGGTCGCGAACGGCGTCACGATCCGGCTGCGCTATTCCGTGCCCGTATTCGTCGAGCCCGATGGCGCACCGGCGTCGCCGAACCTTGACTGGCGCATCGAGCGTGACGGCGCCGGCACGCGGCTCGCGGTCGACAACCGCGGTGGCCGGCGCGCGCAGATTTCCGCGGTTCGGCTCATCGACGCGCGCGGCACCGTGCATGACGTCACGCGCGGCCTGCTCGGCTATGCGCTCGCGGGCAGCACGCGACGCTGGCCGCTCAAGCTGGATGCGGGCCTCGCGACATTCGTCAGGATCCAGGCGACCGTCAATGCGCAGCCGGTCGAAGCCCGGCTGACACCGCCCTGATCCGGCTCGGAAGGATCGCACGACGTTGCCCGTTCCGACGACGCGCACGGCCCTCCAGGCTGCCAGCCCCGCACGAGACGCGCGGCCCGCCGCCACGGCGCTTGCACTGGCGCTGGCACTGCATGCAGGCACCGGCTGCGCACAAACGGCGCCGATGCAGGTGGCAGCCGCGCCCACGCCTGTGCCCGCGCCGCTGCCCGCGCCCCCATCCAACGCACTGTTTCTCGACGTATCGATCAATGGCGAACCGACGCACCGGATCGCACGCTTCCAGCAAATCGGCGGACGACTGTACGCGGCCTCCGCCGACCTGAACGACCTGGGTATCGCGACGAACGACCGGACGCAGGAGCCGTCGAACGCACTCGTCGCGCTCGACACGCTCGCAGGGCTGCGCTACGACTACGATGCGGGCCGGCAGACGCTCGACCTGCGCGTGCCCGATGCGCTGCGCATCCCGCACACGTTCGATACGCGCGCACTCGCGGCCGCGCCGCCCGCCACGTCCGGCCGCGGCTTCGTGCTGAACTACGACGCCTACGCACAGACCATCGCCCATGCCCCGCTCGCGGTCTGGAGCGAGGCGCGCTATTTCGATCCGTACGGCGTATTCAGCAGCACCGGCGTCGCGTATCTGTACGACGACCGCCGGCGCTACGTGCGCTACGACACGTCGTGGAGTCATTCGAACCCCGGCGCGCTCACGACGACCCTGATCGGCGACACGATTTCGTCGTCGTTGTCATGGACCCGCTCGCTGCGCATCGGCGGCGTGCAGTGGCGCAGCAATTTCGGCCTGCGCCCCGATCTGGTCACGTTTCCGGTGCCCGCGCTGTCCGGCAGCGCGGTCGTGCCGACCTCGGTCGACCTGTACGTGAACAACGTGCGCCAGTTCAGCGGCAACGTGCCGAGCGGCCCGTTCGTGATCAACAGCGTGCCCGGCATCACCGGCGCGGGCAACGCAACCGTCGTCACGCGCGACGCGCTCGGCCGCTCGATCGCGACGTCCATTCCGCTGTACGTCGACACGCGCCTGCTCGCCGCCGGTCTCGCCAGCTATTCGGCGGAAGCCGGGTTCCTGCGCCGCGCCTACGGCACCGATTCGTTCGACTACGCGCGCACGCCGGCCGCGAGCGGCTCGCTGCGCTACGGCATCAGCGAACGGCTGACCGTCGAGGCGCACGCGGAAGCGACGGCCGGCGTCTACAACGCAGGCGCCGGCGCGCTCGCACGTCTCGGCGAACGCGGCGTGGCGAACGCGTCGCTGGCGCTCAGCGCGCCGGGCCGCGCGGGCGTGCAGGCCGGCATCGGCTACCAGTACGTGACGCCGCGCTTCTCGATCGATGCGCAGACGCTGCGCGCCTTCGGCGACTACAGCGACCTCGGCAGCCGCGAAGGCGTGCCGGTTTCGCGCGCCACCGACCGCGTCACGGTCTCATTCCCGTTCCTGCGCATGCAGACGCTGTCGTTCAGCTATCTCGGCCTCAGGTATCCGGGCGTCGCCGCCTCGCGCATCGGCTCGATCGCCTACCTGGTCAATCTCGGCGGGCTGACCTCGATCGCGGTCAGCGGCTTCCAGGACTTCCGGCAGCGCGACACGCGCGGCTTCTTCGTGAGCCTGAGCATCGGGCTCGGCGGCAACACGTCCGTCTCGGCGAACGCCGGACGGCAGAACGGCGACTCGACCTACACGCTGAGCGCGACACGGCCGCCCGACTATGGCGGCGGCGTCGGCTGGAACGTGCAGGCGGGCGCCAACGCCGGCATGCGCTACGCGCAGGGGCAGTTGCAGTATCTCGGCCGCGCGGGCGAGGTCACGCTGCTCGCGCAGTCGTTCGACGGGCACCGCAACGCGTCGGTCGACGTCACGGGTGCGATCGTGCTGATGGACGGCCAATTGATGACGGCACGCCGCGTCGACGACGGCTTCGCGCTCGTCTCGACCGACACCGGGCGCGTCCCCGTGCTGCACCAGAACCGGCCGATCGGCGAGACAAACCGGGCCGGCTACCTGCTCGTGCCCGACCTGAATGCGTACCAGAGCAATCGGGTCGCGATCGACGGCACCGCGCTGCCCGCCGACGCCCGGATCGCCGACACGACGCTCGATGTCGTGCCGCAGGCGCGCTCCGGCGTGCTCGCGCACTTCGCCGAGACACGCTACAGCGCCGCGTCGATCGCGCTGCACGCGCCGGACGGCACGCCGCTGCCGCCCGGGCTCGAGGTTCGCCACGTCGAAAGCGGTCAGCGCACGATCGTCGGCTACGACGGCCTGACCTTCGTCGACGGCCTCGTCGCGAACAACCACCTGGAAATCACCGGCGGCGGCAGCGATTGCGCGGTCGCGTTCGCGTACCGGCGCCCGGACGACGGCACGCTGCCGCGGATCGGCCCGCTGACCTGCGGCCCCCGGTGATCCGCGCCCGTTCGCGGCCGGCGCGCACCGGCCGTCAGCCCCGCGAATGTTAGAATCGCGGGATTCCCTCGGCGGCGCACGCCGCCCAACTCCCCTTCGAAGAATCGCCATGACGTCCCAACTGCACAAAAAGGGCGAGGCCTGGTCGGCCCGCTTCTCGGAACCGATGTCGGAGCTGGTCAAGCGCTACACGTCGTCGGTGTTTTTCGACAAGCGCCTCGCGCTCGTCGACATCGCCGGCTCGCTCGCGCACGCGAGCATGCTCGCGGCGCAGAAGATCATCAGCGCCGACGACCTCGCCGCGATCGAACGCGGGATGACGCAGATCAAGGGCGAGATCGAGCGCGGCGAATTCGAATGGCAGCTGGATCTCGAGGACGTCCACCTGAACATCGAGGCGCGCCTGACCGCGCTGATCGGCGACGCCGGCAAGCGCCTGCACACGGGCCGCTCGCGCAACGACCAGGTCGCGACCGACATCCGTCTGTGGCTGCGCGGCGAGATCGACCGCATCGGCGGCCTGCTGAACGACCTGCGCGGCGCGCTGATCGACCTCGCTGAGAAGAACGCGGACACGATCATGCCGGGCTTCACGCACCTGCAGGTCGCGCAGCCGGTCACGTTCGGCCATCACCTGCTCGCGTACGTCGAGATGTTCACGCGTGACGCGCAACGCATGCGCGACTGCCGCACCCGCGTGAACCGCCTGCCGCTCGGCGCGGCCGCGCTCGCGGGCACCAGCTACCCGATCGACCGTCACGCCGTCGCGAAGACGCTCGGCTTCGACGGCATCTGCGCGAACTCGCTCGACGCGGTGTCGGATCGCGACTTCGCGATCGAATTCACGGCGGCATCCGCGCTCGTGATGACGCACGTGTCGCGCTTCTCCGAGGAACTCGTGCTGTGGATGAGCCCGCGCGTCGGCTTCATCGATATCGCCGATCGCTTCTGCACCGGCAGCTCGATCATGCCGCAGAAGAAGAACCCGGACGTGCCCGAGCTCGCGCGCGGCAAGACGGGCCGCGTGAACGGCCACCTGATGGCGCTCCTCACGCTGATGAAGGGCCAACCGCTCGCGTACAACAAGGACAACCAGGAAGACAAGGAACCGCTGTTCGACACGGTCGACACCGTCGCCGACACGCTGCGGATCTTCGCCGAGATGGTCGCGGGCATCACCGTGAAGCCGGACGCGATGCGCGCGGCCGCGCTGCAGGGCTTCTCGACCGCCACCGACCTCGCCGACTACCTCGTGAAGCGCGGGCTGCCGTTCCGCGACGCGCACGAAGCCGTCGCGCACGCGGTGCGGATCTGCGACGACCGCGGGATCGACCTCGCCGACCTGACGCTCGACGAAATGAAGCAGGAACTGCCGAACGTCGCGCACCTGATCGGCGACGACGTGTTCGGCTATCTGACGCTCGAAGGTTCGGTCGCAAGCCGCAACCACGCGGGCGGCACCGCGCCCGACCAGGTGCGTGCGGCGGTCAAGGCTGCCCGCGCCGCGCTCGGCCAGTAAGCCTGTCGTCACGGACGGGCGCCTGCGGCGTCCGTCCTTCATTCGGGCGGCCGCCGCGCCGCCCATTGCCTGCCCCGCTTCCCGGATACCGCCGATGACCTTCTCCGCCGCGCTCTTCGACATGGACGGCCTGCTCGTCGATTCCGAGCGGACCATCATGAACACGTGGATCGACGTGTCGAGCGCACACGGCGTCACGCTGACCGAGATCGACTACCTGCAGATCGTCGGGCGCTCGTTCGCCGAAGGCCAGGTGATTCTCGCGCGGCTGATCGGCGACACCGGCACGTTCGACGCCGTGCGCATCCTCGTGCGCGAACAGCTCGCCGCGCCCGAACCCCATCCGAAGTTTCCGCTGAAAGCGGGCGCGCTCGCGCTGCTCGAGGCGCTCGCGCAGGCCGGCGTTCCGTGCGCGGTCGCGTCATCGTCCGCGCGCGACGTGATCCGTGCACGGCTGGACGCGGTCGGCGTGCTGCCGTTCTTCCGCGCGATCGCGGGCGGCGACGAAGTCGCGCGCGGCAAGCCCGACCCGGCCGTGTACCGGCTCGCGGCCGAGCGCCTCGGCGTGCCGGCGCACGCGTGCGTCGCATTCGAGGACAGCGACTTCGGCGCACTGTCGGCCGCCGGCGCCGGCGCATCGGTCGTCACCGTGCCCGACCTGAAGGCGCCGACGCCCGAGATCGTCGCGCTGAGCCTGCACGTGCTCGCATCGCTCGACGATGCGGTCGCGCTCGTGCCGTCGTGGTTCGGCCGCCTCGACACGCAGCAATCCGCGTAAGCGCCGCACGCGGCACGCCACATGCAAACGGGCACCCTCGGGTGCCCGTTTTGCGTTGCCGCGCCGGATGACCGGCATCGCGGCGATGCCTACTTGTTGCCAGCCGTCTCCGACAGCCGCTTCATCGTCGCGATGCGCGCGCCGATCAGGTCGACGCGCCCGTCCTCGCCGACGAGCGGCGCCGTCGCATCGCGGAACGCGACCCATGCGCGTTGCGCGCGCACGAGCGTCGCGGCCGAATGCGCGGGCATCTTGCGGCGCAGCTTCTGGTAATAGCGGTTCAAGTCGAACAGCGCATGCTCGCACGCGGCATCCTGCACGCACGGCCGCACCCGGCCGGTCGCCGGATCGCGCGGCGCGTTCGCAGGCTTCCCGCCGGCTGCCGCGGCGGCGCCCGGCGCCGCGCTCACACCGCCCTGCGCACCGCTCGTGGCGGCCACCGGCACGGCGGCAGGCGGCGGCGCATAGCGGTCGGCCGCCGCGCGCAGCGCGAGCGCACGATCGCGCACCGGCTGCAGTTGCATGTCGGCGCTCGACATCGCGTATGCCGTGCCGCGCGTCGTGTCGTACACGGCCTTCAGCAGCTGAATTTCATCCTTGCGCCACGTGACCCAGTGGCGCTGGCTGTCCTGCCAGCCGCGCTTCACGTCGGCCGGCGCATCGTCGGACAGGCGCTGGTACGCGCGGTCCATCACCGTCTGCCACTGCTGCTGCGCCTCGCCCATGCACTCGATCTGGCCGGCCGTCGACGACCGGTCGCGCCGCGCGAGACACTGCCGCATCGCGACGTCGATCGGGGCGGCCGCCGCCACTTCCGCCTGCGCGGCATTCAACCCCGCCGGCCCTGCCGACCACGCGGCCCAGACGACGAGCGCGGCCAGCGCCGCGCGCATCGTCCGGATTCGTCCCTGCGTCGCCATCAGTCGCGCACGCAGTCGACGAAGTACTCGACGCGACCGTTCAGTTCTTCCGCGACGAGGCCGTGGATGTCGGTATGGAAGCCCGGGAAGCGCTCGTTGAAGTCGCGCGCGAACCGCAGGTAGTTCACGATCGTCTTGTTGAAGCGCTCGCCCGGGATCAGCAGCGGAATGCCCGGCGGGTACGGCGTCAGCAGGATGCTCGTCACGCGGCCTTCGAGCTCGTCGAGCGGCACGCGGTCGATCTTGCGGTGCGCGAGCTTCGCGAACGCGTCCGACGGCTTCAGCGCCGGCTCCATGTCCGACAGGTACATCTCCGTCGTCAGGCGCGCGATGTCGTTCGCACGGTACACGTCGTGGATCTGCGTGCACAGGTCGCGCAGGCCGACGCGCTCGTAGCGCGGATGCTGCGCGACGAATTCCGGCAGCACGCGCCACAGCGGCTGGTTGTTGTCGTAGTCGTCCTTGAACTGCTGCAGCTCGGTCACCATCGAGTTCCAGCGGCCCTTCGTGATGCCGATCGTGAACATGATGAAGAACGAGTACAGGCCGGTCTTCTCGACGATGATCCCGTGCTCGGCCAGGTACTTCGTGACGATCGCGGCCGGAATGCCCGTCTCGCCGAATTCGCCGTCGACGTCGAGCCCCGGCGTGATGATCGTCGCCTTGATCGGGTCGAGCATGTTGAAGCCTTCCGCCAGCGGGCCGAAGCCGTGCCAGTGGTCGTTCGGCTTCAGCATCCAGTCCTCGCGCGAACCGATGCCTTCTTCCGACAGGTCGTCCGGGCCCCACACGCTGAAGAACCAGTCGTCGCCATATTCGGCATCGACCTTGCGCATCGCGCGGCGGAAGTCGATCGCCTCGGCGATCGATTCCTCGACGAGCGCGGTGCCGCCCGGCGGCTCCATCATCGCGGCCGCGACGTCGCACGACGCGATGATCGCGTACTGCGGGCTCGTCGACGTGTGCATCAGGTACGCCTCGTTGAAGCGGTGCTTGTCGAACGTGCGGTTCTCGGAATCCTGCACGACGATCTGCGACGCCTGCGAGATGCCCGCGAGCAGCTTGTGCGTCGAGTGCGTCGCGAACACGAGCGCGCCCGTGCGCGGACGGCCGTCGCCGATCGCGTGCATGTCGCGGTAGAAGTCGTGGAACGTCGCATGCGGCAGCCACGCTTCGTCGAAGTGCAGTGTGTCGAGCAGGTCGCCGAGCAGGTCCTTGATCATCTCGACGTTGTAGACGACGCCGTCGTACGTGCTCTGCGTGATCGTCAGGATGCGCGGCTTCAGGTCCGGGTTCTCGCGCAGCGCTTCGCGTGCGAACGGGTTCGCCTCGATCTTCTTGCGGATGTTCTCCGGCTTGAATTCGTCGCGCGGGATCGGCCCGATGATGCCGAAGTGGTTGCGCGTCGGCGTGAGGAACACCGGGATCGCCCCCGTCATCGTGATCGCGTGCAGGATCGACTTGTGGCAGTTGCGGTCGACCAGCACGATGTCGCCGGGCGCGACCGTCGCGTGCCAGACGATCTTGTTCGACGTCGACGTGCCGTTGGTCACGAAGAACAGGTGATCCGCGCTGAAGATGCGCGCCGCGTTGCGCTCGGACGCCGCGACCGGGCCCGTGTGGTCGAGCAGCTGGCCGAGTTCGTCGACCGCGTTGCAGACGTCCGCGCGCAGCATGTTCTCGCCGAAGAACTGGTGGAACATCTGGCCGAGCGGGTTCTTCAGGAACGCGACGCCGCCCGAGTGGCCCGGGCAGTGCCACGAGTACGAGCCTTCGTCCGCGTATTTGACCAGCTCCTTGAAGAACGGCGGCGCGAGCGAGTCGAGATAGACCTTCGCCTCGCGGATGATGTGGCGCGCGACGAACTCCGGCGTGTCCTCGAACATGTGGATGAAGCCGTGCAGTTCGCGCAGGATGTCGTTCGGCAGATGCCGCGACGTGCGCGTCTCGCCGTACAGGAAGATCGGGATGTCCGCGTTGCGGCGGCGCACTTCGGTCACGAACGCGCGCAGCTCGATGATCGCGGTGGCCAGCTCGGGCAACTCGCCGTCCGAGCCCGTTTCGCCGAGCATGAGTTCGTCGTCGTCGATCGACAGGATGAAGCACGACGCGCGGCTCGATTGCTGCGCGAACGACGTCAGATCGCCGTAGCTCGTGAGGCCGAGGACTTCGACGCCCTCCTTCTCGATCGCTTCGGCCAACGCCCGGATGCCGGAGCCCGAGATGTTCTCGGAGCGGAAATCTTCGTCGATGATGACGACGGGAAAACGAAACTTCATGGGCGATTCTCCAAAAAGAACGACCGCGGCGCGTCACGCGCAGCGGTCACCCGGAAACCGGTGAGACGATATGCAACCAGATCAGGTTTTCGGCAGCGTGACACCGCGCTGACCCTGATACTTGCCGCCGCGATCGGCGTACGACACGTCGCACACCTCGTCGCTTTCGAAGAACAGCACCTGCGCGACTCCTTCGTTCGCGTAGATCTTCGCGGGCAGCGGCGTGGTATTCGAGAATTCCAGCGTGACGTAGCCTTCCCACTCGGGTTCGAACGGCGTCACGTTGACGATGATCCCGCAGCGCGCGTACGTCGACTTGCCGAGGCAGACCGTCAGCACGGTGCGCGGGATGCGGAAATATTCGACGGTGCGGGCCAGCGCGAACGAATTCGGCGGGATGATGCACACGTCGCCCTTGAAATCGACAAACGAGCCCTCGTCGAAGTTCTTCGGATCGACGATCGTCGAATTGATGTTGGTGAAGATCTTGAATTCGTCCGCGCAGCGGATGTCGTAGCCGTAGCTCGACGTGCCGTAGCTGACGATCCGGCGGCCGTCCTCGGACGCGCGAACCTGACCGGGCACGAACGGCTCGATCATCTTGTGTTCTTCGGCCATGCGCCGAATCCACTTGTCGGACTTGATGCTCATGCGAGCCTCCGCCGGGCTGTCCCAGGAAGGCTGACCGCCCCGTCGGAGGGCAGCGAACAAGGTGAGCGTTGGGGTCGTTTCATATCGGGGCGCCTGGAAACGCTGCGTGACAGTCGGTGACGGCCGTACCCGCGAGGCGGCGGCCGGGAAAGGCGCACATTTTACGCGATCATCGGCTCGCGCACGCGGCGGCAGTCAACGGATCACGCCGCACGCGAGCGCGGCGCCCGCGCCATGCTGCGAAAAGATCGGATCGCTCGGGTCGCGGTGCACCAGCGCCGCGCGGTTCAGCGCGGAGCGCACGCCATCGAGGGCCAGATCGGGCGCGACAATGAAACCGGCCGCGACGCCGTTCGCGTCCGCATGGATATTGCCGAGATCGCCGGCGACCCGCGCGCCCGCGCGCAGCCGCTCGGCGGCCGGCGCGAACACCGGGCCGGCGCTCGAGCCGTCGCCCGCGTTGCAGTCGCCGCGCTCGTGCACCTGCAGCGCGTGGTCGCTGTTCGGCGGCAGGCCGACCAGGTTGTACGTGACCTGGACGCCGTCCGGGCGTTCGACGAACGTCACCGCGCCGCGTGCCTGCGAGCCGACCGTCGGCTGCAACTGCGCGTCGGCGCGCTTTTCGTGCGACGAGGAAAAGGAGGTACAGCCGGCCAAGAGGCCCAGCGCGGCGGCGGCCAGCAGCGCGCGCCGCGCGCGGCCGGCGCGCACGCCGTGATGTCGTTGGTTCATTCGATCCTCATGCCGGCTGGCGGCTGTTGATACGGCCGCCATGCCGGGTGGGTAAAGGGACCCGGGAAAAGTCGCCATGATACCGCGCCTCGCGGCGCCGTAAACAGCGTGAGGCCCCGCCCCGCAAGGGTTTTACGTATTTTGAACAACGATCGACGGGAACTTCGACGTCATGTCGCGCGCGCGCTCGGCAATCGCCAGCGCGACGCCGCGCGCGATGTCGCGGTAGCGCCGCGCCAGCGCGCCGTCCGGCTCGGCGGCGACCGTCGGCGTGCCGCTGTCGGCGCGCTCGCGGATCGCGATGTCGAGCGGCAGGCTGCCGAGCACGTTCACGCCGTAATCCTGCGCCATCCGCTCGGCGCCGCCCGCGCCGAAGATGTGCTCCTCGTGGCCGCAGTTCGAGCAGATATGGATGCTCATGTTCTCGACGATGCCGAGGATCGGAATCCCGACCTTCTCGAACATCTTGAGGCCCTTCTTCGCGTCGAGCAGCGCGATGTCCTGCGGCGTCGTCACGATCACGGCACCCGTCACCGGCACGCGCTGCGCGAGCGTGAGCTGGATGTCGCCGGTGCCCGGCGGCATGTCGACGATCAGGTAGTCGAGCTCGCGCCAGTTGGTCTGGCGCAGCAGTTGCTCGAGCGCCGACGTCGCCATCGGGCCGCGCCACACCATCGGATTGTCTTCCTCGATCAGGAAGCCGATCGAGTTCGCCTGCAGCCCGTGGCCGACCAGCGGGTTCATCGACTGGTTGTCCGGCGACTCGGGGCGCTGGCCGTGAATGCCGAGCATCGTCGGCAGCGAGGGACCGTAGATGTCGGCGTCGAGGATGCCGACCAACGCGCCTTCCGCGGCGAGCGCGAGCGCGAGGTTGACGGCCGTCGTGCTCTTGCCGACGCCGCCCTTGCCCGACGCGACCGCGACGATGTTCTTCACGTTGGGCAGCAGCTTCACGCCGCGCTGCACCGTGTGCGCGACGATCTCCTGCGACACGGCGACACGTGCGTCGCGCACGCCCGGCACGGCCTTCAGCGCAGCGGCGATGCGCGCGCGCACGTCGTCGTGCTGGCTGCGCGCGGGATAACCGAGCACCACGTCGACCACCACGGCGTCGCCGTCGATCGCGACGTTGCGCACGCCCTTGTTCGCCGCGTACGGACGGCCGGTATTGGGGTCGACGACAGCCGCCAGCGCGGCGTCGACTTGTGCCCGGTCAATGCTCATCGAAACTCCGTGAAAACGTTTTTCTCCCGCGCAAACGTCAAAAAATATCAAATTACGCTGCGAAAATCGGGAAAAGTGAAAGAATCTGTTGCACGCCATTGCGCGAACGCGCGCGGCGGCGCACTCTTCGCGTGCGGCATGCTATGGGGCCAAATCGGCCGCCAACCGCCTATATTGTAGAGGCTGACGCGTCACCCTGTCCGTAACAGCCACGCTGGCGAACAGGGCATGCAGCCGCCTCGGCGGCTGCCGCGAGCCCGGGCCTGCCCACCTTTTTCGGGCGCCCGTGGTGGCAGCCGTAACTGTTGTTTGTCGTCGTTGTCGACTCGTTCAACCAAGAAAGAGAGGAATCCAAGATGAACATGAAAATCGCGACCCGCTTGTCCGTCTTCGCATTGGCCGGCGCATTGCTGGCAGGCTGCGCCACGCAGCAAGGCAACAACGCGGCTGTCGGTACCGGCACCGGTGCGGCGCTCGGCGCGGGCATCGGCGCACTGGCCGGTGGCGGCAAGGGCGCGGCGATCGGCGCAGGCGTCGGCGCCCTGGTCGGCGGCGTGACCGGCTACAACTGGCAAGCGATCAAGAACAAGCTCGCACCGTCGGCCGCCCAGACCGGCACGCAAGTGACCGAGCAGCCGGACGGCTCGCTGAAGCTGAACGTGCCGAGCTCGGTGACGTTCGCGACGAACCAGTACGCGATCACGCCGGCCTTCACGCCGCTGCTGAACGACCTGGCGACGACGCTGAACCAGAACCCGCAACTGACGGGCTCGGTCGTCGGCTACACGGACAGCACGGGTTCGGCGCAGCTGAACCAGACGCTGTCGCAGAACCGTGCGCAAAGCGTCGTGAACGCACTTGGGCAGCGCGGCGTCGCGGGCGGCCGCCTGTCGGCACAGGGCATGGGCGCGTCGAACCCGATCGCGGACAACGCGACCGACGCCGGCCGTGCGCAAAACCGCCGCGTCGAGATCTACCTGCGCGCGCCGCAGCAGCATCAGTAAGCATCGCCACGAGAGGGAACGGGGCCGTGCGCCACGCGCACAGCCCCGCCGCACAAGGCTTGCAGCAGGGTCCGTAACAAATCGAAAAAAATTTCGAACTTCCGTCGCGGCCTGCGGTCTGTCTTTACGGTACGCGGCTGGCGCTGCCGGCGCGTCACCATTCTCCTCTTGTCGTTGTTGCTCCGGGGCCGTATCCGCCCCGGTTTTTTTTGCCCGAAAATCGTGTGCTGCGCCGCAGCATTCCACTACCGGGCACGCGTCCTCCGCCCTGTCGCCCCTCGCGGCGCCCGCTCCGGAACACCCGCCCCGGCTGACCGGCGCGCGCCCCTGCTAGAATCGCAGTTTCCGTCGTTTCCGCCGTTCTTCTACAGACCCTATGTCCGCATCCGACCTGACTTCCGTGCAGGCTACGGCGCCGCAAGGCCGCCGCCAGATCCTCGTTACGTCCGCACTGCCCTATGCCAACGGCCAGATCCATATCGGCCACCTGGTCGAGTACATCCAGACCGACATCTGGGTGCGGACGCTGCGAATGCACGGCCACGAGGTCTACTACATCGGCGCCGACGACACGCACGGCACGCCGATCATGCTGCGCGCCGAGAAGGAAAGCCTCACGCCGAAGCAGTTGATCGAGCGCGTGTGGACCGAGCACAAGCGCGACTTCGACAGCTTCGGCGTGTCGTTCGACAACTTCTACTCGACCGACTCGGACGAGAACCGCGTGCTGAGCGAGAACATTTATCTCGCGCTGAAGGAAAACGGCCTGATCGCGGAGCGCGCGATCGAGCAGGCGTACGACCCGGTCAAGGAAATGTTCCTGCCGGACCGCTTCATCAAGGGCGAGTGCCCGAAGTGCCACGCGAAGGACCAGTACGGCGACAACTGCGAAGTGTGCGGCTCGACCTACCTGCCGACCGAACTGCTGAACCCGTACTCGGTGGTGTCGGGTGCGACGCCGGTGCGCAAGACGTCGACGCACCACTTCTTCCGCCTGTCCGACCCGCGCTGCGAGTCGTTCCTGCGCGAATGGGTCAGCGGCCTCGCGCAGCCGGAAGCCACCAACAAGATGCGCGAATGGCTCGGCGACGCCGGTGAAGCCAAGCTCGCCGACTGGGACATCTCGCGCGACGCGCCGTACTTCGGCTTCGAGATCCCGGGCGCGCCCGGCAAGTATTTCTACGTGTGGCTCGACGCGCCGGTCGGTTACTACGCGAGCTTCAAGAACCTGTGCGACCGCGAGGGCATCGATTTCGACGCGTGGATCCGCGCGGGGTCGACGGCCGAGCAGTACCACTTCATCGGCAAGGACATCCTGTATTTCCACACGCTGTTCTGGCCGGCGATGCTCGAGTTCTCGGGCCATCGCACGCCGACCAACGTGTTCGCGCACGGCTTCCTGACGGTCGACGGCGCGAAGATGTCGAAGTCGCGCGGCACGTTCATCACTGCGCAGAGCTATATCGACACCGGCCTGAACCCCGAATGGCTGCGCTACTACTTCGCCGCGAAGCTGAACGCGACGATGGAAGACATCGACCTGAACCTCGACGACTTCCAGGCGCGCGTGAACAGCGACCTCGTCGGCAAGTACGTGAACATCGCGAGCCGGGCGGCCGGCTTCCTGATCAAGCGTTTCGACGGCCGCGTGCAGGACAGCGCGATGAACCATCCGCTCGTCGCGAAGCTGCGCGATGCGATTGCGTCGATCGCCGCGCACTACGAAGGACGCGAATACAGCCGCGCGCTGCGCCACACGATGGAACTCGCGGACGAAGTGAACGCGTACGTCGACGGTGCGAAGCCGTGGGAACTCGCGAAGGATCCGGCCAACGCGGTCGCGCTGCACGAAACCTGCAGCGTGAGCCTGGAGGCGTTCCGCCTGCTGTCGCTCGCGCTGAAGCCGGTGATGCCGCGCGTGGCCGAAGCCGTCGAGGCCTTCTTCGGCGTCGCGCCGCTCACGTGGGCCGACGCCGCGAAGCCGCTGTCGTCGGCGCAGCCGATCAAGGCGTACCAGCACCTGATGACGCGTGTCGATCCGAAGCAGATCGACGCGCTGCTCGCCGCGAACCGCGATTCGCTGCAGGCCGACGCGGCGGGCGCCGCTGCCGCGGGCGCGAGCGCGGCCAACGCCGCTGCAAAGGACGCGAAGAACGCCAAGGCCAACGCGAAGGCGGTTGCCGCGAACGGTGCCGACGACGGTCCGATCTCGATCGACGATTTCGCGAAGGTCGACCTGCGCATCGCGAAGATCGTCGCGTGCCAGGCCGTGGAAGGCTCGGACAAGCTGCT
Source organism: Burkholderia sp. SIMBA_062 (assembly GCF_046534765.1). Taxonomy (NCBI): domain Bacteria; kingdom Pseudomonadati; phylum Pseudomonadota; class Betaproteobacteria; order Burkholderiales; family Burkholderiaceae; genus Burkholderia; species Burkholderia sp. SIMBA_062. The sequence goes on along the minus strand of NZ_JAWRYD010000010.1, from coordinate 9,463 downwards.
GCAGCTCACGCTCGACATCGGCGAGGAAAAGACCCGCAACGTGTTCTCGGGCATCAAGTCGGCTTACCAGCCCGAGCAGCTCGTCGGCAAGCTGACGGTGATGGTCGCGAACCTCGCGCCGCGCAAGATGAAGTTCGGGCTGTCCGAAGGGATGGTGCTCGCCGCGTCGGCGGCCGACGAGAAGGCCGAACCGGGCCTTTACATCCTCGAACCGCACAGCGGCGCGAAGCCCGGCATGCGCGTGAAGTAAGCAGCACACGTCGCTAACTGAGCAAGAAAGCCTCGCACGATACGTGCGGGGCTTTTTTCATGGCGTGGCCGGCCCGCCCCCTTCATCACCGCTGACTGAACCAGCGATCGAAGCGCCGCGTGTAGTTCAGGTCGACGCCCTGGAACGTGCCGCCATACGCGGACACCGACCAGAAGCGCGTCAGGTTGATCGTCGCCTTGAATGCGTTGCTCGCCGATTGCAGCCCTTGCTCGTAACCGAGCACGAAGCGCTCGTTGATCGCCTTCGAGATCTGCACGACCTGCGAATCGGTCAGGCCGACGTCGCTGCGGCCGATCGAGAATTCGTCGAGACCGATGCTCTGCGCGACACGCTTGCCGGTCGCGCTGCCGAGCAGCGCGAGCGCGGCGGTCATCGCATTCTGCTGGCCGACGTTGTTGCCCTGGTCGGTGCCGTGACCGAACAGCAGCCACGACAGCTTCTCGTTGTCGGTGACGTTCGGCTCGGACACGAGCTTGACCGTCGGCGACTGGATCGTGCCGATAACCTGCACGCCAGCCTCGACCTCCTGGTTGCGCCGCATCGCGAGGATGTTGATGCCCGGATTCGACACCGGGCCGTTGAACGTGAAGAAACCGTTCTCGACCGCCAGCTTGCGGCCGAACGACGTATAGGTCGACCCCTCCGTCACGCGCACGTTGCCGACCGCGCGCAGCGGCACGCCGGGCGCGCTCATCACGGTGATCGTGCCGCGCAGCCCGAGGTCCGCGCCGTGGCCCCGGAAGCGGAAGTCGTTGCCGAGGCCGATGTCGATGTTGGCGCGCGGCGCGAGCGACGGCGCCGGTTTTTCGTCGACCTTCGGCGGCTTCGCGACCGCGGTGCCCGTCTGCACGTCGCCGCGCACCGTGCCGTCCGGGCGCACGATCACGACGTCGTCGGACAGATGCGGCGCCCCGTCCTCCGGCAGGTCGAACAGCGCGCGGTCGACGACGAACTTGCCGTCGATCGCCAGCGCGCCGCGCGGCCCGTCGTTCGCGACGGTCGCCTTGCCCGACAGCGACAGCTTGCGGTCCGGCGCCGCGAACAGCTCGAGTTTGTCGGCGACGATGCTCGCGGTCAGGTCTGGCGCCGCGCCGTCGAGACGCACGCGGCCGATCGCGCGCAGCGTGCCGTCGCCGCCGTGGAACTCGACCTGCTGGAATTCGACGAGGTTCTCCGCGAGCTTCACGCGCACGATGCCGTCCTTCAGCTGCACGCCCTGGTCGACGAGCGTCGCGGACAGATCATCGCCCGTCAGCATCCCCGACACGTTCGGCTTCACCGGCGTGCCCGCGACCGTCAGGTGCAGCGCCGCACGGCCGCCGAGCAGGTAGCTCGGCCCGAACAGGTTGCCGGTCGCCTTCAGCGACGGGATGTCGGCGTCGATGCGGCCCGACAGCGGGCCGTCGTCGACGATGCCGACCACGCCGTCGCGCAGCGCGAACGGGACGGTGACGTTCGCGGCGAGCGAGCCGATCCGGTTCGCCTTCGCGAGCGCCACCACGTTGAGCCGGTTGCCGGGGGCGAAGGTCGCGCGCGCGGACAGGTCGGTCAGCCCGAGCGATGCGATGCCGCGCCCGCTCTCGATCGTCACGTCGCCGCCGCGCCGTTTCATCTGCACGTGGCCGGTCGCATTCGCGCCGAGCGAGAAGTCCCAGTCGGCATCGAGCACGACGTCGGTGCGCACCGGCGGCCGCTGGCCCGTCAGCGCCTGGCGGACCTCGAGGAAACGCGCGACCGATGCATCGCGCACGGAGCCTGCGGAGCGCATCTGGCCGTGATCGAACACGAACGACTTCAGGTCGATCGCCGCGCCTTCGAGCGTGAGCCGCGTCGCGCCGAGCGTCACGCGGCCGGCGCCGGCCGATATGGTGAGCGGCGCCTGCAGCGCGAGCGCCGGCGTGCCGCGGTTCGCGAGGCGCGTGACGGTGCCGTCCCAGCGCATCCCGTCGCGGTTCTCGACCACGCCGCCGTTCGCCGCGAGCGTCAGGTCGATCACGCGGCCGTCGGCGATCCCCATCGCCGATGCGGCGAGCGTGTGCTTCGCGCGCGTGCCGTCGAGGTTCGCGCGCAGCGATTTCAATTGCAGCGAGCCGAGCGCGAGGTCGGTCGCGTCTGCCGTGAACACGAGCGCGCCGTGCGCGCCGTCGCGGATGTCGGCGCGGCCCTGCGCGGCGCCGATCCGGTTCGAGCCGACCACGACGTGCTGGGCCTTGTAGGTGCCCGTCACGTTCGGATGCGCGAAGCTGCCGGTCAGCTCGCCCTGCGCCTGCACGAGCCCCTGCATGCCGAAGCCGAGCCGGTCGAGCTGCGGCGCATCGACGACGAAGCGCAGCCGGTCGCCCGGCGCGCCGAAGCTGCCGCGCAGGTCGACGTGGTTGCCCGCGATCGACAGGGTCGCGTTGCTCGGCAGGATCCGCGGCCCGGCCAGCTGCACGACGCCGGCGCCGGTCAGCGGCACGCCGTCGTACAGGCTGTCGCCGAGCTTGAAGGTCGCCTTCGTCGACACCTGCGGCGCGAACGCGCCGGAGGCCGTCAGCGTGCCCGACACGCGCGTCTCGCCGTGCTTGACCGGCGCCTTGGTTGTCGCTTTGGCCGCGTTCGCCGTCTTTGCCGGCTTTGCCGCCGTTTTTGCGGCCGGCTTGCCGCCAGCCGCCCCCGGCGCATTCATCGCGGCGAGCAGCAGCGGATCGAACGCCGTCAGCGTCGCCTTCGCGTCGTAGCTCGAATGCGCGTCGTGGCGGAACACGCCCGTCAGGTCGATACGGCCCTTGCCAGCCGTCACGCGCGCATCGGTCAGCACCGTCTGCTGCGCCGTCAGCGCGACCTTCGCACGCGCGCCGAGCGCGAGCTTCGGATCGTTCAGGTTGAAGTCGACGGTCGTCACGTCGCCGGCGAGCGTCACGCCGAGCGGGCCGCCGAGCCGCATCGGCCGCAATTGCGAGACGAATGCATTGAGGTCGAGGTTCGCGACCTGCAGGTCGAAGCGGCCCTTGCCGCCCGTCAGCGTGCCGCCGCCGGTCACGCTGCCATCGCGGATCAGCTTCAGCGCGAGGCCGTCGATCCGCTGCGCGTGCGCGTCGAGATTCACGGTCGCATGTGCGTCGACGACCGGCAGCAGGTGCTCGCCGAGCAAGCCGGGCTTCGCGTTGACGATCGACACGGGGCCCGTGACCGCGAAGCCCTTCGCCGGTGCGGCGCCGGCCGGCACAGTCACGGGCGCCAGCTCCGCGCGCACCGCGAGATCGGCGGCCGGCGCGCCCGGCGAGATCGCCTGCGGGTTCACGTGCTCGAACGCGATCGACGCCCGCGTGAGCGGCACGGCGCCGAACGGCGCGGCCTCGACGTGCGCGCGCCCGTTCAGCTTCATCCCGCTCGCGGCGACGTCGGCGACCAGCGCTTCGAGCGAACCCGATACGTTCGCGCTCGCGTTGACCGGCTCGTCGGCGAGCTTGCCCACGTAGGTTGCGTTGCCCGTCAGCGCGAACGGCTTCACGCCGTCAAGCTTCGCGCGCGCGGTGAGCGCGCCATACGGCGTGTCGACGCCGTCGAGCGCGAGTTCATGGTGACGGCCGTCGCTGCGGCCGTTCAGCGCGAGATGGTCGAGCTGCGTCGTCGAACTGCCTTCGTGGATCGCCAGGTGATCGACGCGCAGGTCGTCGATCCGCACCTGCAGCGGCAGGCTCAGGTCCTGCGGTGTCGTGGCCGGTTTCGACGGCCCCGGCACGATCCGCACGTCGATCGTGCCCGCGCGCAGGTACGCGACCGACAGCCGCCATGGCGCGCGGGTCAGCGCCCAGCGGCCATCCAGCCGGTCGATCCGCACTTCGGTGCCGGCGCCGCCGGGGCTCGTCCACGCGAAGCCGCGCAGCCGCACGCCGGTCGCGAGCGCGCCGCCTTCCAGCGTGCCCGCGAGCCGACCGCCCAGCACGCGCACGGCCGTCTGCCACGCGAGCCGCGTGCCGCGCTCGGTCGTCGCGGCGGCCAGCACGAGCCCGAGCGCCAGCACGACGAGCAGCACGACCGTCGCGAGCGTCCACGCGACGACCCGGCCCGCCCGCGCGCGGCGCGGTGCGCGCGGCGGCGCGTCGGGCACGCGCTCGGGCGAATCCGGATCATGAGGCGGCGGCGTGTCGTTCGGGTCCTTCGTCATGCGGTTCGTCGTGGATCGGGCAATAAGGTCAGAAAGCGATGCCGAGCGTCAGGTACGGGCGCACGCTGTGGTTGCGCAGCCCGTACGCGACGTCGACGTTGATCGGGCCGACCGGGCTGCGCCAGCGCGCGCCGATGCCGACACCGGGGTAGAACACCTTCTCGCCCCACGCATCGGTCGCGGTGCCGATGTCGAAGAAGGTCGCGGCGCCCCAGTCGTGGTTGAACCAATGCTGGTATTCGGCGGTGCCCGTCATCAGGTACTTGGTCGGCAGCACCGAGCCGTCGACGCTGTTGCCGATGCTCTGGTAACCGTAGCCGCGCACCGAGTTCGAGCCGCCCGCGCGAAACAGCAGCGACGCCGGCACGCCGGTCGAGCTGCCGCTCGTGAACACGCCGCCGAGCTCCGCGCGGAACACGAACAGGTCGCGCTTGCCGATCGGCACGTACTGCTGGCCGCGCGCGTAACCGCGGATGAAGGTCTGGTCGGTCAGCACGCCCTTGATCGCGAAACCGGCCTCCGCATGGATCAGGTTGCCCGAGCGCGGGAACAGCGGATCGTCGACGTTGCGGCGCGTCCATGACCACTGCGGCACCAGCGCGCGGCTCGTGGTCGGGCCCGCGCCGTTCTGGTCGAGCCGGTCCTGGTAGTACATCAGCGAATACGCGTAGTCGATGAACTGGCCGGTGCGCGTGCGCTGCGCGCCGATCCGCGCGCTGTAGATGCGCGTGTCCGACACGTTGGTGTTCGTGTACGACGCGAGCACGCTGTTGGTCCACCCTTTCTGGCCGGGCGGCATCGATAGCTGCACCTGGCCGAACTGCTGGATCTGGTCGACCCGGCCCGACACGGTGAACGGCCACGCGGCGCCGAACGTGTCGAGGTACGTGTACGAGCCCTGCACGTGCGGGCCCGTGTCGGTCGCGTAGCCGACGCCGCCGCGAATGTTGTTGTACGGGAACTCGCTGACTTTCACGTGCACGGGCGTGAGCTCGGGCTTCGACGTATCGTCGCCGACGTCGATCGCGACGCTCGCGTAGTACGGCGTGTTCTGCAGTTGCCGCTGCAGCTCGGTGATCCGCCGCGCGTCGTAGATCTCGCCCTCGGACAGCGGGTTGACGTTCGTGACGATCTTCTCCGGATAGCGGCGCACGCCGTCGACGTCAACCTTGCCAATCGTGAATGTCGGGCCGCTGTCGAACGCGACGGCCAGCGTCGCGCGCTGCGTGCGCGGATCGATGCGCGCCTCCGACGACGTGATCTTCGCGCCCAGGTAGCGGCGCGACTGCAATTGCTTGAGCGCCTCGCCCTTTGCGGTGTCCCAGCCGGACTGCGTGAACGGATCGCCGGGCTTCAGCGAGAACGCGAAGCGGGTCGCGGCCTCCTGCTTCGGATCCTCGGTGTCGACGGGGCCCTTGAACGTCAGGTCGACCGTCGACACGACGGTCTGCGGCCCCGGATCGACGGCGACACGCACGTCGCGCTTGCCGTCGTGCGTGCGCACGTCGGTGCGCACGACCGGCGAGAAATAACCGGCCGTCGCGGTCAGGTCGCGAACCTGCTGCGGCGTGGCGGTCACGAGGAAGTCGAACTGGTCGTCGCTGATGTCGTCGCGCTTCGCGAAGCGCGCGATGTCGAGATGGGCCTTGAGGAGCTTGCGGATCGAGCGTGGCGCGTCGATGTCGACATCGTACTTCGCGTAGGCCGGCATTACGACGCACGCGGCGAGACACCCCGCGAGGGCAGCCCGGGCCGCGGCAGCGATGCCGCGCCGTGCGCGATCACCCGCGTGACGGGCCGCGCGCGGTCCCCGCGGTCGCGGCTCATGCGCCGGATGTGCTTGCTGGTTCGCCTGACCCGCCAAATATGACCTCGCCCTCGGTTGTCATGGTTTCGTGGAAAGCCCTGTATTTGACCACAGGGCGCCGCCCCTGCCCGCGCGGGCGCCGCTTTGACGCTTGCGCGCAACGACGCGCCCGGCCGGTCACGCCGGGCCGGTCACCCCCGCCCGTCGCGCCACAGGCGCCGGCCAGCGGATTCGACGCGCGATTGCCGCCGGCTGTTCCCCGCGATGCGGTAAAATCCCGCCATCGAGAATCCGGCGCACCGTGCGCCCCCGAAACGGAAAGCCAAGCCATGCCGTACCTGTCCGACGTCACGCAATTCCTGAACCAGCTCAAGCAACAGAAGCCGACGCTCGAAGCCGAGCAACGCAAGGGCCGCTCCCTGCTGTGGGACAAGCAGCCCATCGACCTCGACGAGCGCGCCGAGCAGCAGGAATCGCGCGTGAAGCAAACGTCCTACGTCTACTACCAGAACTTCTGACGACGTGAGCGCCGCCGACGAGGCCAGCGCCGCCCGGCAGGGCGACGCGATCGCAGCGCCCGCGGGCGCCGATTCGACGCCCGACACGGTCGACGGTGTCGCGGCATTCGCGCGCCTGTACGGCGAGCCGCTCTTCAAGCTGCCGCAGGATCTCTACATCCCGCCGGATGCGCTCGAGATCTTCCTCGAGACGTTCGAAGGCCCGCTCGACCTGCTGCTGTACCTGATCCGCAAGCAGAACTTCAACGTGCTCGACATCCCGATGGCGCAGGTCACCGCGCAGTATCTGGGTTATGTCGACCAGATCCGCACGTCGAACCTCGAGCTGGCCGCCGAATACCTGCTGATGGCCGCGATGCTGATCGAGATCAAGTCGCGGATGCTGCTGCCGGTCAAGAAGGCCGACACCGGCGAGGAAGCCGAGGATCCGCGCGCGGAACTCGTGCGCCGCCTGCTCGAGTACGAGCAGATGAAACTTGCCGCGCAGCGCCTCGACCAGTTGCCGCAGCTCGGCCGCGACTTCCTGCGCGCCGATGTCTACATCGAGCAGAGCACCACGCCGCGCTTCCCGGACGTCGATTCGAACGACCTGCGCGCCGCGTGGGCCGACGTGCTCAAGCGCGCGAAGCTCGTCCAGCACCATAAGATCTCCCGCGAGGAGCTGTCGGTGCGCGAACACATGAGCCTGATCCTGCGCCGGCTGCAGAACGCACGCTTCATGGAGTTCGCCGACTTGTTCGACACGTCGCGCGGCGTGCCGGTCGTCGTCGTGAACTTCATCGCGATGCTCGAGCTCGCGCGCGAATCGCTCCTCGAGATCACGCAGGCCGAACCGTTCGCGCCGATCTACGTGCGCCTCGCTTACCTGCCCGCGTAAGGCGCGCCGCCGCGTCCGCGCCGGTCCCGCACACCGCCGCGCATCTCCGCACACCGCATTGCGCCGCCGGGCCCCGCCCGCGCGGCCGGCCAGCGGCATGCCCGATTAAAAAATGAACGATCGTTCTTTTTTCGATGCGCCCGGCGGCCAAATCCTCTACAATCCGCCGACGCCCGATGCGCCGCCCGCGCGCCGGCGTTCTCCGCTTCGACCCCGACGCCGCTGTTGCGGCGCCAACGCGCGCATGCGCGAGGAACCCGCTACCCGATCATGAAAGTCATCAGCTCGATCCAGGAACTGCGCGACCAGTTGCGCGGCCAGAACCGCACGGCGTTCGTGCCGACGATGGGCAACCTTCACGAAGGTCACCTGTCGCTGATGCGCCTCGCGCGCCAGCACGGCGACCCGGTCGTGGCGAGCATCTTCGTCAACCGGCTGCAGTTCGGCCCGAACGAGGATTTCGACAAATATCCGCGCACGCTGCAGGACGACATCGAGAAGCTGCAGAGGGAAAACGTCTACGTGCTGTTCGCGCCGACCGAGCGCGACATGTATCCGGAGCCGCAGGAGTACCGCGTGCTGCCGCCCGACGACCTCGGCGGGATCCTCGAGGGCGAATTCCGCCCCGGCTTCTTCGCCGGCGTGTGCACGGTCGTCACGAAGCTGATGTCCTGCGTGCAGCCGCGCGTCGCCGTGTTCGGCAAGAAGGACTACCAGCAGCTGATGATCGTGCGCCGGATGTGCCAGCAGCTCGCGCTGCCGGTCGACATCATCGCGGCCGAGACCGTGCGCGACGAGGACGGCCTCGCGCTGTCGTCGCGCAACCGCTATCTGACGACCGACGAGCGCAAGGAAGCGCCCGAACTCGCGAAGACGCTGCAGCGCGTGCGCGACAGCGTGCTCGGCGGCGAACGCGACCTCGGCAAGCTCGAGCAGACCGCGCGCGCGCACCTGGCCGAGCGCGGCTGGGCGCCCGACTACATCTCGATCCGCCGCCGCGCGAACCTGATCGCGCCGAGCGCCGCCGAGCTCGAAGCCGGCGAGCCGCTCGTCGTGCTGGCGGCCGCGAAGCTCGGCGCGACGCGCCTGATCGACAACCTGGAAATCTGACGGGCCGCCCGCCCTCGCCTCTCACGCATCACGGAGATACCATGCAGCGCCATATGCTCAAATCGAAGATCCACCGCGCGGCCGTCACGCACTGCGAGCTGCATTACGAAGGCTCGTGCGCGATCGACGAAGACCTGCTCGAAGCGGCGAACCTCGTCGAAAATGAACGGATCGACATCTGGAACATCAACAACGGCGAGCGCTTCTCGACGTATGCGATCAAGGGCGAGCGCGGCAGCGGGATGATCTCGCTGAACGGCTCGGCCGCCCGCCGCGCCCAACTCGGCGACCTCGTGATCATCGCGGCGTTCGCGATGGTCGACGAAGCCGAGCTGCAGGCCGGCTGGAAGCCGAAGCTCGTGTTCATCGACGAAGGCAACAAGATCAAGGGCCACCGCGATCACGTGCCGACGCAGAACTGGACTTGATCGAGGCGGCTGTCGGCGTGTCGCGACACGCCGGGGCCCTGTAGCGGCGCCCGGCGCGCCGTCGCGGCCGGTGTCGTGCAACCGTAGACGTACGAAGGGCCTGATCCGGCGCGATGCCGGATCAGGCCCTTCGTCATTCGACGGGGTTCGCCGCTTCGCCGCGGCCGGGTCGGCCCGGTTCGGCCGGGTTCGCCCGGGTTCGCCCGGGTTCGCCCGGGTTCGCCCGGTTCGCCCGGTTCGCCCGGTTCGCCCGGTTCGCCCGGTTCGCCCGGTTCGCCCGGTTCGCCCGGTTCGCCCGGTTC
>NZ_JAWRYD010000103.1:0-605 GCF_046534765.1 Burkholderia sp. SIMBA_062 | reverse complement strand
GTAATGCCGTTCAGTTAAGGAACTTTGATGTGCCGAACGGCGTAACGCTTGGGGCGAGCTTTGACCACACGGGGGCATTCACGCCCCCGTTGTTTTTCCACGGTCTCGAACGCAAGACGAGCGTGCAGGCGGTCGAGCCACGCAGGTATCTTGCCGAAGGCCGGGGTGACGGCAGCCCACATCATTTCGTGCTGGAAGACGTGCAATGCCCGTACGAAGCTGATGTCGGTCGGATCGAGTTTCGCCTGCCATGCGGCAGTGGCCATTTCGCGACGAATCAGGTTGTAGGCGATCAGCGCCCCCCAGATCTCCTGGTAGACCCCTTCGACGGTCCGGCTGCGCAAGGTTAGCTCCGCACCGAGCATCGACTGCTTCAATTCCCGGTAGCTGGTTTCGATTTGCCAGCGGCGCCCATAGCAGGCGACGATATCGGCCGGTTTGAAGCGTTGGCGATCATCCAGCGAGGTCAGCAGCACGCGTTCGCGCCCGCGCGCATCGATGGCGCGAATCGCACGGACCTGCCAGAACTCCGGCAGTTCGGGAGATTGTTTGCGCGCCTGCGGGGACACACGCATGCGTACTGTCGCATCGTCCGGCGTGCCGTC
>NZ_JAWRYD010000263.1:0-272 GCF_046534765.1 Burkholderia sp. SIMBA_062 | reverse complement strand
CGGCGATAAATAGGTTTTCCATTCTGTAACCGGCCCTGGTCAGATGATGGTCTTGAGGCAAAAGAGCGTGGTCTCGGGATCGTCCTCGCGCGGATAGAACGCGAATTCGAGCGGCGCGCTCGCATCGCGCGCCATCGTCAGAAAGCCCAGCCCCGCGCCCTTGCTTTCGGTCGGCGTGTCCGCGCGCAGCGACAACTTGTAGGCCTGCTTGATTTCCTCGATCGACATGGAACGCAGCGGCTCCAGCTTCTCGCGCAGATCGTTCACGGCCA
>NZ_JAWRYD010000262.1:0-272 GCF_046534765.1 Burkholderia sp. SIMBA_062 | reverse complement strand
GGTCCTAAGGTAGCGAAATTCCTTGTCGGGTAAGTTCCGACCTGCACGAATGACATAATGATGGCAGCGCTGTCTCCAGCAGAGACTCAGTGAAATCGAAATCGCAGTGAAGATGCTGTGTACCCGCGGCTAGACGGAAAGACCCCGTGAACCTTTACTATAGCTTTACACTGGATGCTGATGTTGTCTGTGTAGGATAGCTGGGAGGCTTTGAAACCGCGTCGCCAGATGCGGTGGAGCCAACCTTGAAATACCAGCCTGACATCATTGGC
>NZ_JAWRYD010000261.1:0-273 GCF_046534765.1 Burkholderia sp. SIMBA_062 | reverse complement strand
CGTATAAATGCAGAGGTTTATTTGTGGTAAGGGTAATCATCAGTAATTCAGCAACTCATCTGAAAGCTGACAGCACTGATTCGCGCATTACACAGTTTTATCAGGGCGAATAAATCCCATCCAGGTTTCGTCATAGCTACATTTAGCGCTTTATAGACCGGTAAGGTAGGGTCTGTGAATGGAAGAACACAAATCCTGCCGTCATGACATATGGCCCATACGTTAAAAGGCTTCAGCCGGATGAGTTTTAGCGACTCAGCCGGTACAGATACC
>NZ_JAWRYD010000260.1:0-273 GCF_046534765.1 Burkholderia sp. SIMBA_062 | reverse complement strand
CGCCGCGGGCCTGTCGCAAAGCGTGTGGGACCGCCTGGACCGCATCGCCGAGCAGCACTGTGGCGAGCGTATCCGCATGATGGCTGGCCTGGGCATGACCGAAGCGGCGCCGTCCTGCACCTTCACCACCGGGCCGTTGTCGATGGCCGGTTATGTGGGGCTGCCGGCGCCGGGATGCGAAGTGAAGCTGGTGCCCCAGGCCGGCAAGCTGGAGGCGCGTTTCCGTGGCCCGCACATCATGCCGGGGTACTGGCGTTCGCCGCAGCAAACCGC
>NZ_JAWRYD010000259.1:0-273 GCF_046534765.1 Burkholderia sp. SIMBA_062 | reverse complement strand
TAGATACAGACCACTTTAGAGAGCGGGTGGACAATGGATGTTTGATCATTATCATATCCTCTTTATTGTCAAAAGATATGATCTTAAATCTATTTGAGCACGATCATTTATTAAAAATAGGAACATTGAGCAAAAACGTTTTATATCCTCAGTTTGTAGAGGAAATAAGCAGAGTAATAGATGACAAAAACAGGGTATTAAATCCCTAATAGACTAAATAGCTCATCCTTTTTGGTGGTTGCAATAGTAATAGCTTTCCCGTTATTCAGTTCA
>NZ_JAWRYD010000258.1:0-273 GCF_046534765.1 Burkholderia sp. SIMBA_062 | reverse complement strand
CACAAAAGACTTTAGAAGTAAAATCAGCAAAAAATAAGAAATTTTCTACAAAAATTGATATGATTGATCCTTCTGGTAAAGAAAAATATGATCTGATTTTTAATTATTTACAAGATAAAATCAAGAAAATAGAAAAACGTGAAATTGTACATAAGGACGTTGCTTATTTTAAAGTTAATGAGACTTTAGGTTTTATAAATAATGTAAACGATGACAAAATGGATGCCGTAATGGATAGTATTCTAAGCAACGCGGCACAAAAAAAAGCCATAG
>NZ_JAWRYD010000102.1:0-621 GCF_046534765.1 Burkholderia sp. SIMBA_062 | reverse complement strand
GGTTCTTCACGGATTAGCGTGAAGGCGAGGCCTAAAAGGAAAGCGGTGCCCGAAGGAATAGACTGGTTGTGCGACCAATCAGACGATTCCAACGACCACCGCTTTCATGGCCGATCATAAACTCGACCTCCCGTTCTGGGAAGGTTTTACCGTTACCGAACTCGAGCGCACGCAGGGCGTGACGCGCATCACGTTGCAGCCTGAAGCCGGCCATTGCGCTCAATGTTCTGGCTGTGGTCAGCGCAGCGAGCGTGTGCACGAACAAGGCTGGCGCACGATCCGAGACCTGCCGATGCTAGGCGATGCAGTTTGGCTGCGGGTGCGTCTGCGTCGGGTACGGTGCGCCGGCTGCGGGCCCCGTACCGAGCAGGTGAGCTGGCTGGATCGGCACGCCCGGATCACCCGGCGTCTGGCGGAATTCGTCGGGCGTTGGTGCGAGAAGTTGCCGATCGCTCACGTCTGCCGGTTATCGGGGCTGCATTGGGAAACCGTCCGACGCATCGACGCGCGACGCATGCAGGCCTGTCTTGATGCGTTGCCCGAGGCCCAGCCGCGTCGACTGGTGATGGACGAATTTGCCCTCTACAAAGGGCACCGTTATGCCACGGTGGTGATGGATGC
>NZ_JAWRYD010000257.1:0-273 GCF_046534765.1 Burkholderia sp. SIMBA_062 | reverse complement strand
CAACATGTGAAGCTGCACAAACAGGAGTTGTTGAAAGGCAAACATTAGAATTTACTTTTCCGAATCCGGGAAGGGTAGAGTCTAAAATTTGGTCATCTTTAGAATCCTGATCCAGAATTTTTTGGTCACTTACCATAGATAAAGCGAAAATATCACCATTTGTTTGATGGAACATCACTTTTTCTCCGGTACTCGGAGCATACATTCCAGTTACGATATTGTCATATTTTGAGAATACTAAATCGGATTGTGGTTCGTTTTCAATTTTGTAGA
>NZ_JAWRYD010000256.1:0-273 GCF_046534765.1 Burkholderia sp. SIMBA_062 | reverse complement strand
ATCTGCTCGGCCGCGACACCGGCGTCGACACCACCGCGCTCGTCGGCATTTCGCGGCTCGTCGAGCATGCGTCCGGGCGGCAGGTCGCGCTCAACAAGAGCATCGTCGGCGGCGGCGTGTTCACGCACGAGTCGGGCATCCACACCGACGGCCTCGCGAAGAATCCGACGACCTACGAGAGCTTCGATCCGGCCGAGCTCGGCCGCGCGCGCTCGCTCGTGCTCGGCAAGCATTCCGGCTCGCACGGCGTGCGCCATGCGTACGAGGCGCTCG
>NZ_JAWRYD010000255.1:0-273 GCF_046534765.1 Burkholderia sp. SIMBA_062 | reverse complement strand
CCGCACGCTCGGCCCCGGCGACCGGCCCTTCGAGGAACGTCACGAACGCGCGTGTCTCGCGATCGTCGTGGCGGGATCGTTCGGTGATCGCGGCGCGCGGCGCACGCGGCGTTGAGCGTGACGCGCCCCGGCGGCTTTGCGCGGATCTTCGCGCTTGCGCTTGCACTCTGCGTGGCCTCGGCGACGCGGGCGGCATCGGCGCAGCCCGTCACCACGCCGCCGCCCGATTCGTCCACCGAAGCTGACACGCCCCCGGCGACGCTGGAACGCGAC
>NZ_JAWRYD010000254.1:0-273 GCF_046534765.1 Burkholderia sp. SIMBA_062 | reverse complement strand
AGATCATAGCATCAGATATCTCTGTTTTTGATGACGGTATATAAAGAATGAAATAGCTATTAACTATCAATAAAAGCATTTGCTCAATTTGTAAAACCTATATAGGAATCAGCTATTTATTGTTAAGCCACGGAGATTCCACGCTCCAAAATATAATATTAACACCCAGATAATGCTCTGCATAGTCTGTGAACTCTTCTTTTGTAAAAGGTTTATTAGTTTTGGGATTTGTATAGGTTAAAGTGGGTTCCTGAACTGCCATAGCCACCAAAG
>NZ_JAWRYD010000253.1:0-273 GCF_046534765.1 Burkholderia sp. SIMBA_062 | reverse complement strand
TAGGTTGTTGATGTTGCGAATTGGCTAGGTGATGTAGTTTTCAAGTATAAATCCTATAAGGTTGTTAGTAGTGGTCAAGAATTTATTAATTTATGGTAGCTGTGTTTCAAGAGATATTTTCAATCTGGAAGAGAGTTCCGGTTTCACGATTTCAGATTATTTCGCTCGATCTTCGATGGCTTCATTGTGTAGTGCACCTTACAAGAATACAGAGGCACTAGAGCGTATCCAGTCAGCTTTCCGTCGAAGGATGGTCGCCAACGACTTTTCTAA
>NZ_JAWRYD010000252.1:0-273 GCF_046534765.1 Burkholderia sp. SIMBA_062 | reverse complement strand
GACTTATGGAGAATTTTATAAACTCTTTTGTCATAAAAGGAGAAAGTAGATATGCTTTATCCTGCATTACCTGGACTCCTAATACCGTTCTATTGTAAGCAAGATTTTTCAACAAGAAAATCTCTTCTCTTTCATAATTTTTAAAAACTTGATCTAAATTTTCCTGTATTTTTGGCAGAAATGATTTATTCACAATAATTTTATACTGTGAAGGAGCTTTACTTTTAGGCTCAGAATTGAACCCTCCTAAAATACCATCCCCAATCTGTCCAC
>NZ_JAWRYD010000251.1:0-273 GCF_046534765.1 Burkholderia sp. SIMBA_062 | reverse complement strand
CACCCGCAACGGTACAACGAGCGCATCGTCCGCAAAGTCGATGCAAGCCGCTTCATCGCATGCGCCGCATGCATGGCCACTGTGCGACGCGCGCCTGAATGGCGCGCCGCGCGGGAAGGCGAAGCGGCGTGACTCGTCAGTCCGGATACCGGCCAGATACGCGGGACGCGCGCTGCGGGGTTGCGGCGCCGCGTCCATGATTTCATGCGTCATGCCGGGCCTCGCCCGTGGCGCGTCCAGACCGGTTGTATCGTCCGTATCGTTACCGATGGC
>NZ_JAWRYD010000100.1:0-657 GCF_046534765.1 Burkholderia sp. SIMBA_062 | reverse complement strand
CTGCGAATAAGTTGTCCATCGGGCGTTGCCCGACCCCGAGGGATGAAACGGACGCAGACGTTGGGAGCGGTACCAGCCGGGCGTAATATGAGCGTGCAGCGGTGATCGAGGTCGGCCACTCAGTGGTGCGTGAAGCCCGTGAATAAGTTGGACCCGCAGCCCTGCGCGCACCCCAAATTGTGACTGCGGGTGAAGTTTGCCCCGGAACACGCTTGCTAGAGTTCGATAACGAGGGCTGCTGCCGCTGCCAATCATCTGGCAGGAGGTTCCATGCAGATACTCTATCCCCGCTGTGCAGGCCTTGATGTGCACAAGGACATCATTGTGGCCTGTGTGCGCTGTGTCTCGGCGCCCACACACCAGGAAGTGCGCAGCTTTGGTAGTACCACGACCGGACTGCTGGCACTTTCCGACTGGCTGACCGAACACGCTTGCACGCACGTCGCCATGGAGGCGACCGGCGTGTACTGGAAGCCAGTCTGGCACATTCTCGAAGGCCACTTCGAGCTGATACTGGCCAATGCGCAGCACATTCGCAACGTGCCTGGACGCAAGACTGACGTCAATGACGCGATGTGGATTGCGGACCTGCTGGCCCATGGGCTGATCCGCGCCAGCTTCGTGCCGCCTGCGGCCACTCAGGAACTGAGGGACTTG
>NZ_JAWRYD010000250.1:0-274 GCF_046534765.1 Burkholderia sp. SIMBA_062 | reverse complement strand
GCACCAATGCCACCCCAGGGGAGCTGTTCGAGCCGCCCTTTTCCACCCTGCACGTCAGCGCCATGCAGGGCGGCAATGCCCCCAATATCATTGCCAAGGACGCTCGTCTGCATTGGGAGCTGCGCAATCTGCCCAGTGACCCGCCTGACGCGGTGCGTGCACGCTTCGATGACTTCACCGCGCAACTGGCGCGCGAGATGCAGCAGCATTCAGCCGACTGCCGCATCCAGACACTGGAGGACTATGCCTCGGTGCCGGCACTCACCCCGGAACC
>NZ_JAWRYD010000249.1:0-274 GCF_046534765.1 Burkholderia sp. SIMBA_062 | reverse complement strand
GTGTCAGCACAATTATGTGTTGCGGTAATAAGCCTTGAGATAGAGTTTGAGCAATTATTTGACGTAAAGTGTTTTTTTGATTTCCAGTAATTATTTCTGTAAGAGTGTCTTCATCGCTTTGTCTTGAGTTTGTGATGGAGTGAGTTGGTTGTTGGAAGGTCTTTAAGCGTTCACAGACGCGCTTCGGCATCCGAAGGCTTTCGGTAAGAAAAAATGCTTGTTGCTGAAGGTAACCTTCTATTTCTATTAGGCTCACGGGTTTCTCGTATGGGAA
>NZ_JAWRYD010000099.1:0-698 GCF_046534765.1 Burkholderia sp. SIMBA_062 | reverse complement strand
GGTTCTTCACGGATTACCGGGATAGGCGGCCTTGATCTTGAGGAAGAAGTAAGCGCTGTCGCGGTAGCCGTAGGCCATGCGCTTCATGACCTTGATGCGGTTGTTGATACCTTCGAGCTGGCCCGTGTGCATGGGCCAGCGCACGCGGGCAAGGATGCCTCGCCAGTACGCAGCCAGCTTGTTGGCGAAGCGTCGCAGCGGCTCGATGCCGCTGTCGCGAGCCTGCGCCAGCCAAGCCCGCCAGGCCCGTCGCCATTGCCACGCGGTCATCGGCTGCCAGAGCTCCTTGAGCACCGATTTGAGCACGTAGACGGTCATCAGGGTCTGATTGGCTTCCAGCAACTCGTGTAGCTTGATGTGCTGCTCGGCCGACAGGTTCTCGCGGTTGCGCAGCAACAGCCAGCGCGAGCGTTTGACGACGCGCCGCAGCGGACGCTCATGCTTGAGCCGGTTGGCTTCATCGACGCGTACCCGGTCGATCACCTCGCGGCCGTATTTGGCGACCACGTGATACAGGTCGTACACGATGCGTGCATTCGGGCAATGCTGCTGCACCTCCAGATCGAACGCAGTGTTCATGTCCATCGCGACGGCTTCGATCCCTTTGCACCGCTCGATGCCGAGCCAGTCGAAGAACGGGCGAATCGCCTCCCGGCTGCGTCCTTCGCCGACCCACAACACGCGGCGCGTGTCGGCAT
>NZ_JAWRYD010000248.1:0-274 GCF_046534765.1 Burkholderia sp. SIMBA_062 | reverse complement strand
AAGATCTTGTCAACCGGTTCGGTCAGGGCAGCATGGTGATCTTGACGGATGATGAAGACAGGGAGGGGGAGGGCGATATGGTGATTGCCGGGGCGCATTGCTCTGAAGAAGCGATGACCTTTCTCATCCGTCATGGATGCGGCATCGTCTGCGCGCCGCTGAGCGCTGCAGTCGCTGAGCGGCTGCACCTGGCGCCGATGGTACAGGTGAATACGGCGCCGTTGTCCACCGCTTTCACGGTTAGCGTCGATTTGCGGGTGGGCTTGCGCACGGG
>NZ_JAWRYD010000098.1:0-705 GCF_046534765.1 Burkholderia sp. SIMBA_062 | reverse complement strand
GCCGCGCTTGACCAGCGTTTCGGCCAGCACGCGTGCGTTCTCGACCACCTTTTCCTGGTACGCCTTGAATTCCGGCGACAGCGCTTCCTTGAACGCCACGGCCTTCGCCGCGATCACGTGCATCAGCGGGCCACCCTGGATGCCCGGGAAGATCGCCG
Organism: Burkholderia sp. SIMBA_062; assembly: GCF_046534765.1. Classification (NCBI taxonomy): domain Bacteria; kingdom Pseudomonadati; phylum Pseudomonadota; class Betaproteobacteria; order Burkholderiales; family Burkholderiaceae; genus Burkholderia; species Burkholderia sp. SIMBA_062. The sequence continues at coordinate 547 of NZ_JAWRYD010000098.1, read as the reverse complement.
AGTTGATCGGCTTCTCGTATTCCGACTTCATCAGGATCACGCCGCCGCGCGGGCCGCGCAGGCTCTTGTGCGTCGTCGTCGTCACGAAGTCGGCATGCGGCACCGGGTTCGGATACACGCCCGCCGCGATCAGGCCGGCGTAGTGCGCCATGTCGACCATCAGGTACGCACCCACCGACTTCGCGATCTTCGCCAGACGCTCGAAGTCGATCTTCAGCGCGAACGCCGATGCGCCCGCGACGATCAGCTTCGGCTTGTGTTCCTGGGCGAGTTGCTCGGCCGCGTCGTAGTCGATGTCTTCCTGCTCGTTCAGCCCGTAGCTCACCACGTTGAACCACTTGCCCGACATGTTCACCGGCGAGCCGTGCGTCAGGTGACCGCCGTGCGCGAGGCTCATGCCCATGATCGTGTCGCCCGGCTTGAGCATCGCGAAGAACACGCCCTGGTTCGCCTGCGAACCCGAGTTCGGCTGCACGTTCGCGGCTTCCGCGCCGAACAGCTGCTTCACACGATCGATCGCCAGCTGCTCGACCACGTCGACGTATTC
>NZ_JAWRYD010000247.1:0-274 GCF_046534765.1 Burkholderia sp. SIMBA_062 | reverse complement strand
CGGCCAGTCATTGGACGTTCCAATCACCAACTCGCCTTTTTTCTGGATTCGCAACAGCGAATCGTCGCCATCGTATTTGGACATCGAGAAGCCCTCATACCCCGGGGCAAAGTCTGGCGTTGCCGCGCGTGCCTTGCCCGCCAGAACAAGCGGCGCGCCAGCGATCGCCGCGCCGCCCGCGAGGAGGAGTGATCGGCGGCCTTTAACGGGTTTCTTCAGATCCGACATTTGACGCTCCTTTTTATCAGCAAATCCCAGTCATGCATGGCGAAAG
>NZ_JAWRYD010000246.1:0-274 GCF_046534765.1 Burkholderia sp. SIMBA_062 | reverse complement strand
AACCTTTCGGTACCAGCTCGGTCACGATGTACGGCCTGATCGATCAAGGTCTGGAATACGTCAACAACGTGGCCAAGGGCAAGAACGCCACCACCAGTGCGTTTCGTGAAGGCGATGGCACCGCCACCTCGTATTTCGGCATTCGCGGCAATGAAGATCTGGGCGGCGGTACGCGCGCCATATTCGATTTGCAGGGCGGCTTTCAGCCGAATAACGGCGCGTCGCGGCAGGGCGGACGCCTGTTCGGCCGCCAGTCCTATGTCGGCCTCGACGG